>JAFGNC010000104.1 GCA_016927175.1 Gammaproteobacteria bacterium
GACGCCGTGAGCGGCAAGCTGATTCTCGTCGACGACGGCGCCGATACGCTGGCCGACGGGCGCAGCGGCAGCATCCGTGATGCCTGCGAACCGCTCCCCGACGACGATGCTTTCGCCGACGCGATCGCGCTGATCGAGCGCGGAGGCTGCGACTTTCAGGACAAGCTGCAGAGGGTCGAGGCTGCCGGGGCGATCGGCGCCATCGTCTACAACACGACCGGGGGGCCGATCGTCATGAACGGTGACAGCGGCAGCGCCGGCATCCCCGCCGTCATGATCGGCGCGTCGGACGGACAGCGCCTCGTGGACCGCCTCGTGGACGGCGCCGGAATCGAAATCCGCCTGCTGGCCGGAGTGTTTCTGGAGCGCAGCGAGCAGGGTAACCAGATGGCGGCGTTCTCATCGCGCGGACCCTCGCTCAGCGAACCCGATTTCCTGAAGCCGGACATCACGGCGCCGGGCGTGGACATCCTGGCCGGCCATACGCCCGACGTCGCCAACGGCCTGCGCGGCGAGCTCTTCCAGTATCTGTCGGGCACGTCGATGGCGGCGCCCGAGGTCGCGGGCATCGCCGCGCTGCTGAAGGAGGCGCACCCGGACTGGTCCGCGGGCATGCTGAAGTCCGCGCTGTCGACTTCCGCGCACGACGGCATCGTCTCCTCGTCCGGAAACCGCGGCGCGGATCCTTTCGAAGCCGGCTCCGGGCACGTCGATCCGAACGAGGCGGCCGATCCGGGGCTCGTCTACGACAGCGATCTGTTCGACCACGCGGCGTTCCTGTGCGGGCTGCGGTATCCGCCGTTCGTGGCCGAGGACTGCGACCTGCTGGCCGAGGCGGGCTACTCCTTCTCCCCGCGCGAGCTGAACCTGCCCTCGATCGGCGTATCGCGGCTGATCACCGGCGACGTCGTGACCCGCCGCGTCACGAACGTCGGGCCGGCCGGGACGTATCAGGCCGAGGTCGCCGCGCCTCCCGGCATCGACGTCATCGTCACGCCGTCGACTCTGAGCCTCGGCACCGGGGAGTCCGCGAATTTCTCGGTGGAGTTCATCGGCCGCGGCGCCGGGCTCGACACGTGGGCGTTCGGCGAGCTCAACTGGAGCGACGGCGAGCGCAACGTCAGGAGTCCGATCGCGGTGCAGCCCGTCACGCTGCGCGCGCCGGAACGCGTGACGCTGACCGGCAGCGGCGGGAGTTTCCCGGTCCCGATCTCCTTCGGCTACGACGGCGATTACTTCACCGGGATTCACGGGCTGCGCGCGGCGTACATCGAGCAGGGCTTCGTCGACGAGGACGAAGCGAATGCGTTCAGCTTCCGCTTCGACGACGGCGTCACGGTACACATGATCGACGTGCCGCCCGATCAGCTCTACGCCCGCTTCGCGCTGTTCGACGACTCGACCGACGGTGCCGACGATCTCGACCTGTACCTGTTCCACTGCCCCGACAACGATTGCGTCCAGGTGGCCGAAAGCGGCGGCTTCACGTCCGAGGAAGAGATCAACCTGATCCTGCCGGAGCCGGGGCTTTATGCCGTGCTGGTTCACGGCTTCGAAACCGACCCGGCGGGCGGCGGAGCGGGGTCGAACTACGAGCTCTTCGCATGGTCCGTCGGCCTCGGCGACTTCGTCGGCAACATGAGCGTCGCCGCGCCGAGCACCGTCAGCGACGGGGACCATTACGAGCTCGACCTCGCCTGGAGCGGCCTTGCGCCCGCCACTCACTACCTCGGCGCGCTGTCGCACAACACGCCGAGCGGCATCTACTCGCTTTCGATCGTCGACATCAGGACTCCGTAGCGCCGCCCCGGCAGGCGCCGTAACGGAAGCAGTCGACGAGGTGGTCGTTGACGAGGCCCGTCGCCTGCATGTGCGCGTAGATGATCGTCGAGCCCACGAAGTTGAAGCCGCGCTGCTTCAGATCCCGGCTGAGCGCGTCCGACTCGGGGCTCGTCGCCGGCACGTCCTGCTGGCGCCGCCAGCGGTTCACGACCGGCCGGCCGTCGACGAACCGCCAGATGTATGCGCAGAAGCTGCCGAATTCCTCGCGGACGCCGAGAAAGCCTCGCGCGTTCGCAACGGCGGACTCGATTTTCAGGCGATTGCGAACGATGCCGGCATCGCCCATCAGCCGCTCGACGGAGCGCTTGTTGAAGCGCGCGACGCGCTCCGGATCGAAGTCGGCGAAAGCGCGGCGGTAGCCCTCGCGCTTGCGCAGAATCGTGCGCCAGCTGAGTCCCGCCTGGGCGCCTTCGAGAACCAGAAACTCGAAGTGCCTGCGGTCGTCGTGCACGGGCACGCCCCATTCCCGATCGTGATAGTCGAGATACAGCTGATCGACGCCTTCGCTCCACGGGCAGCGCTTGTGTTCCGCCATAGTCGTCCCCGATGCCGTGCCCGCGCGGGCACGGCCCGTCCCCCGATCCGTATACCTGGCTGCCAAGCATAGGCAAGGTGCCGCGCGCGCGGAATCCTCTAAACGCTGCAAAGGGCAGAGCTTCGCCCGGTCGCGGTGCCCGGCGCCCGGTCGGCGCCCGGAATCGACGTGCGCTTGCGCAGGTCGGCCGCACAGCGCCGGCCCGCACGACATCGGGCGCACGTCATCGGACACGCTCTCCCGCCGAACTGGCGGCGGCACGCGGTTCCATGGAGAATGCGCTGCGAAAGGCCTCGCACGATGAACGAATCGACTCCGGACCGTTACGGGGTGGTCGGCTTCCCGGTCCACCACAGCCGCTCCCCGCTGATACACCGGCTGTTCGCGCAGCAGACGGCGCAGCATCTGACGTACGAGCTGATCGAAGCCGAGCCCGGTGAGTTCGAGGTGGCCGTGCGCGGCTTCGGCGCCGCCGGCGGCAGAGGGCTGAACGTCACGGTGCCGCACAAGGAAGCGGCTTTCGAGCTCGCGAAGGATCTCGGCAGCGAAGCGCGCGAGGCGGGCGCGGTGAACACGCTGACCTTCAAGGCAGGCCGCTTGCGCGGCGACAACACGGACGGCATCGGCTTCCTGCGCGACCTGACGCAGAATCTCGGCCGCGCCGTCGAGGGCCGACGCGTCCTGATCCTCGGCGCGGGCGGCGCCGCGCGCGGCATCATCCCGCCGCTGCTCGGCGGCGGAGTCGGCCGGCTCGTGCTCGCGAACCGGACGATCGAGCGCGCCGAGCAGGTGCGCGAGCAGTTCCGCTCGCTCGGCGCCATCGACATCGCGCGCTTCGACGAGCTTGCCGGCGAGCCGGCATTCGACGTCGTGATCAACGCCACTTCGGCGGGGCTGCGGGGCGAGCGCCCGCCGTTTCCCGGCGACATCGTCGGGCCCGACAGCTTCTGCTACGACCTCGCCTACAGCCGCGGCGATACCCCCTTCGTGGCCTGGGCAAGCGAGCATGGCGCAGGTGAGGCCGTGCAGGGCTGGGGCATGCTCGTCGAGCAGGCAGCGGAATCGTTCTATATCTGGCGCGGCGTGCGGCCCGACACGGCCCCGGTGATCCGCGAGCTGATCGACGGGCGCGGCGGCGCGCGCTGAAGTCAGCGCATCGTCACCAGCTCCTCGGCGCTGGTCGGATGGATCGCAATCGTGTCGTCGAGATCGGCCTTGCGCGCGCCCATCGTCAGCGCGACCGCGAAGCCCTGCGTCATCTCGTCCGCGCCCGGTCCGATCACATGGCAGCCCACGACCCGCTCGTCGGTGCCGACGACGACGAGCTTCATGGCCGTTTTCGGCTTCGCCTCGGTCAACGCGTTGAACATCGGCACGAATTCGGTCGTATAAGCGCGCACGTCCTCCGCGGGGTAGCGCTGCAGCGCTTCGGCTTCGGACAGCCCGATCGTGCCGATCGGCGGATGCGAGAAGATCACGGTAGGGATCACGTCGTAGCTGAGGCGCCGATCCGGCCGATTGCCGAACAGCCGGTCGGCCAGCCTTCTGCCGGCCGCGATCGCGACCGGCGTCAGCTCCGCCCCGCCCGTCACGTCGCCGACGGCGTAGACGCCCTCCGTCTGCGTGTTCTGGTACGCGTCGACCGGCACGTGGCCGAGGTGCGTCGTCTCGATGCCGGCCGCGGCCAGATCGAGCGATTCGACGTTGGGGGCCCTGCCGATCGCCCAGATCAGCGCGTCGAAACCTCCCGAGGACCGGCCGTCCTCGAGCTTCAGCGTCAGCGGAGCCGGACCCTCGACGGCGCGCGGCACGGTGCCGGTCATGAGCTCGATGCCGGCGTCGCGCATGTGCTGCATCAGATGATCGCCGATCAGCGTGTCGAAATAACGCAGCACGCGGTCGAAGCGCAGGAAAATCGTCACGTCGCTGCCGAGCGAGCGCAGCACGCCCCCGAGCTCCACCGCGACGTAGCCGCTGCCGACCACCGCAACGCGCTTGGGCCGCGACTCGAGCTCGAAGAAGCCGTCCGACGTGATGCCGTGCTCCGCGCCCGGGAGCTCGGGCACCCTGGGATAGCCGCCGGTCGCGATCAGCACGTGGTCGGCGGCATAGCGGTTGCCCTGCTCGTCCGCGACGTCGCGCGGCCCGACGAACCGGCCCCGCTGCGCGACGAGCTCGATCTCCTTGCGCGCCAGGTTGCGCGCGTAGATCCCGTTCAGTCGCTCGACGTAGGCGTCCCGGCCGCGTTTCAGCGTGGCCCAGTCGTGGCGCAGGGCACCCGGCTCCACGTCGAACCCGTAGTCGCGCGCGCTCGCGATCGCATGCGCGAGCTCCGCCGCGTTCCACATGACCTTCTTCGGCACGCAGCCGACGTTGACGCAGGTACCGCCGAGGCGGGCAGGCTCGAACAGCAACACGCGGGCGCCGTACTCCGCGGCGCGCTGCGCAGTCGCGAGGCCGCCGCTGCCGCCGCCGAGGACGATCAGATCGTAGGACTTCACCGTCTACCTCTAATTCAGATTCGGGCGCCGCGCGGCGCAGGAAATGCGTCAGTTTACCCGCAACGGACGGCTGCCTGCCGACAGGCACCCGGCGCCGCCCCGGGTTTCGAGCGCGCATTGCCGCGCGTATCTTTGATAGATTGCCGTTTCCGCCCGCCGGGCAGCGCCTGGCGGCGAGCGACGCCGTCCCGACACGACCAGGATGCCCGACACCACGATGACCGACTCGAAGACGGCCGACGCCGCCTCTGCCTCCGACACGAACCCGCTGCTGCGCACCGATGCGCTGCCGGAATTCGCCGCGATACGCCCCGAGCACGTGGAGCCGGCGGTCCGGCGCACCCTGGCCGAGCAGCGCGACGCGCTCGCGCGGGCCGAAAGCGTGGAGACGCCCGGCATCGAGTGGCTCCAGGACCTCGAGCGCGTGCACGACACCGTGCAGCGGGTCTGGGGGCCGGTGTCGCACCTGAACTCCGTCGTGTCGACTCCGGCGATGCGCGACGCGTACAACGCGGCGTTGCCGCTGATCACCGAGTTCAGCACCGAGCTCGGGCAGAACGAGACGCTGTACCGGCGCTTCGTCGAGCTGGAGCAGCGGCTGCCGCCGGAGCTGACCGTCGAGCGTGAGCTCGTCGCGCAGACCCTGCGGGACTTCCGGCTCGGCGGCGTCGCGCTGACCGGCGACGCCCGCGAGCGGTTCCGCGACGTGATGCAGAGTCTCGCGGCTCACCAGGCGACGTTCGAGCAGAACCTGATGGACGCGACCGACGCGTTCGAGCACCACGAGACGGATCCGGCCGCTCTGGCCGGATTGCCGGACTTCGTGCTCGAGCGGGCGAGGGCGGCCGCGGAGGAGAAGGGCCGGGACGGCTGGCTGCTGGCGCTCGATCCGCCGACCTATATGGCCGTCATGACGCACGCCGAGTCACCGGACCTGCGCTCGCTGTACTACGAGGCCTGGGTGACGCGCGCGTCCGACAAGGGCCCTTCCGCCGGCCGCTGGGACAACGGGCCGCTGATGACGAAGATCCTGGCCCTGCGTCTCGAGGCGGCGCGGCTGCTCGGCTTCGACACCTATGCGGAGCTGTCGCTCGCGACGAAAATGGCCGACTCGCCGGCCGAGGTCATCGAATTTCTGGAGGACCTGGCGCGGCGCAGCAGGACGCACGCCGAGCGGGACCTCGAGGAGCTGACGGCGCAGGCGGGGCGCAGACTCGATCCGTGGGACGTCGCCTACTACTCAGAGCGCCTCAAGCAGCACCGGTTCGACCTGTCGGAGGAGGAGCTGCGCCCGTATTTCCCGCTGCCGAAGGTCCTCGGCGGCCTGTTCGAGCTGGCGGAGCGGCTGTTCGGAATCGTGATCGCGCCTGCCC
>JAFGNC010000556.1 GCA_016927175.1 Gammaproteobacteria bacterium
ATACTGCACAGACGTTTACCGCCGGAGGTCGCGACCATGAAGCCGACGAAGCTCCTCGTGTGGACCACAATGCTGCTGATCTCGGCTTGCGGCACCGGCGACCAGTCGGACCTGCGCGAGAGCCGCGCGCCGGAAGCCGGCGGTCTCGAGGCGCCGGCCGAAACCGAGGCCGAGCGCGGGGCGGCCGAAGAGGCCGCGGCGTCCGAACGCTTCCAGCTCGGGACGCACTACCAGCGCCTGACTCCGACGCAGCCGACCAGCTCGGGTCCCGAGCGGGTCGAGGTCGCGGAGGTCTTCTGGTACGGCTGCCCGCATTGCTACACGTTCGAGCCCTATCTGGCGCGCTGGCAGGAGACGAAACCCGACTACGTCAGCTTCGTCAGGATTCCGGCCGTCTGGAACCCGCTCGTCGAGCTGCACGCGAGAGCTTTCTACACGGCGGCGGCTCTCGGCAAGGGCGAGGAGATGCACGACGCGTTCTTCGCCGAGATCCACGAGCGCGGCGCTTTGCTCGACTCGAAGGACGCCCTGGCGGAGTTCTTCGGCCGGTTCGGCGTCGACCGGGAGGCGTTCGAGAGCGCGTTCGAGTCCTTCGACGTGCACACGCAGGTGCAGCGCGCCGAGGAGCTGAGCCGGCGCTACCGCATCGAGAGCGTGCCGTCCGTCGTCGTGAACGGGAAGTACACGGCGAACGCGAGCATGGCGGGCGGCTACGAGGAGCTGATCGCGCTGATCGACGAGCTCGCCGCGTCGGAGCGCCCTGCCAACAGGTAGATG
This sequence comes from Gammaproteobacteria bacterium, assembly GCA_016927175.1. Lineage (GTDB taxonomy): Bacteria > Pseudomonadota > Gammaproteobacteria > Steroidobacterales > Rariloculaceae > ZC4RG20. The sequence continues at coordinate 778 of JAFGNC010000556.1, forward strand.
CGCAGACGCGGCGTCTGCGCTCAGAACGAGTCTCGCGGCTCCTTGAGCCCGTAAGGGTCCGCGTGGATCAGAACCTCGGCCAGCGGAAAGGCCTTGTGCATCTCGATCTCCACCGCGTCCGAGATTTCGTGCACCTCGAGCAGCGTCAGCCCCGGATCGAGCTCCAGGTGGAGCTGGATGAACTGCATCGAACCTGCCGACCGTGTGCGTATGTCATGCACGCCGAGCACGGCGGGATGCGCCGTGGCGATGTGCTCGATACGCTTGCGGACCTTGCCGGGAAGCTCCCGATCCAGCAGCACGTTCAGCGAGTCGAAGGCGATCTGCTTGACGCTGACCAGAATCACGCCGGCGACCGCGAGGCCGATCAGCGGATCGGCGATGTGCCACGACAGCAGGTCCGCGGCCAGGATACCGGCGAGGATGCCGACGTTGGTCAGCACGTCCGCCCTGTAGTGGACGGAATCCGCCGACACCGCGATCGACCCCGTCCGGGCGACCACGCGCCGCTGAAACGTGATCAGTGAAATCGTCAGCGCCAGCGACACGAGCATGACGCCGACGCCGACCTCGATTTGCTCGAGCGGTTGCGGCCGGAGCAGCCGTTGCACCGCGGCGAAGGCGACGTAGACCGCGGACCCGCTGACGATCAGCGCCTGCACCAGCCCGGCGATGCCTTCCGACTTGCCGTGCCCGAAGCGGTGCTCCCGGTCCGGCGGCGTCACCGCGAAACTGAGGGCGAAGAACGTGATCATCGAGGCAAGCAGATCGAGCAGCGAGTCGGCCAGCGAGCTCAGCAGTGCCACGGAGTCGGTAGTCAGCCAGGCCCAGACCTTCAGCGCGATCAGGACGGCTGCGACCGAGACCGACGCGAGCCCGGCCGCGCGCATCAAACGCACCTGCTCGGGCGGCACGCCGCGGCGGCGCGGCCGGCCGCGATCCGCAGTCGGCTCAGACACGAGCGAGCCTCTCGGCCGCGGCCTCGAGCGTCGCGTTCTCCTTCGCGAAGCAGAAGCGAACGAGCGTGGCTGACGGAGGCTCCGCATAGAAGACGGAGACCGGAATCGCGGCGACGCCGTGCTCCTGCGTCAGGGAGCGCACGAACTCGGTATCGGGTGCCTTCGATATGGCGCCGTAGTCGGCCAGCTGGAAATACGTGCCGCGTGAAGGCACCACGCTGAAGCGCGAGCCGCGCAGCAGGTCGACGAAGACGTCCCGTTTCTGCGCGTAGAACCCTGCCAGCGTCTGGAAGTGCTGCGGCCGCTCACGAACGAAATCCGCCAGCGCGTGCTGCAGCGGCGTCACGACGGAGAAGCACACGTACTGGTGCACCTTGCGCAGCTCCTCCGTCAGCGCGCGCGGCGCGACCGTGTAGCCGACCTTCCACCCCGTCGCGTGATACGTCTTGCCGAAAGAGAACACGGCGAAGCTGCGCTGCGCGAGCTCGGGGTGCGCGAGCACCGTCGCGTGCCGCGCGCCGTCGAATACGATGTGCTCGTACACCTCGTCGCTGAGCACGTAGGTGCCGAAGGGCCGCAGCAGCGCCGCCAGCCGGTTCAGATCCTCCTCGCCGAGCAACGCGCCGGTCGGATTGTGCGGCGAGTTGATGACGACGAGGCGCGTGCGGTCGCACAGGGCGGCCTCGAGCCGATCCCAGTCGACCGCGAAGCCGGGCGGCGCCAGCGGCACGTGGACCGCGCGGCCTCCGGCCAGCTCGACCGCGGGCTCGTAGGAGTCGTACGCCGGGTCGAGCACGATCACCTCGTCGCCGGCGCGCACGACGGCATGAATCGCGCAGAACAGCGCCTCGGTGGCGCCGGCAGTCACCGTGACGTCCGTGACCGGGTCCACGTGCGCGTCGTAGATCCGCCGCAGCTTGTCCGCGATCGCCTCGCGCAGCGGCTCCGCGCCGATCATCGGCGCGTACTGGTTGCGCCCGGCGGCGAGATGGCGCGACACGAGCTCGACGAGCCGCGCCGGCGGTTGAAAGTCCGGAAAGCCCTGTGACAGGTTGATGGCCTGGTGCTGCTCGGCCAGTTGGGACATGATCGTGAAAATCGTCGTCCCGACCTTCGGCAGCTTCGTTTCGAGAAGATTCATGCTCGCGGAGCCCCTTGAGATGCTTGCGAAGATCCTGATCGGCCTCGGCCTTGCGATCCTCGCCCTCGGTATTCTGCTATATGTCGCGCCCGGGGCTCTCGGCTGGTTCGGCCGTCTTCCGGGCGATATCCATATCGAGCGCGGCAACACGAGGTTCTACTTTCCGCTGACGTCGATGATCATCGTCAGCATCGTCCTCACGATCATCGTAAACGTGTTTTTCCGCCGCTGACGCCCCCGGAGGCGGAACCTCGGCCGCGGGAAGGGTAGCGGCGGGCCCCCGGGCCGCGTCCTGCTCGACGGCCTGCCGCGTACGGCCCGCCGCGGGCTGCTCGACGGCCTGCCGCGTCCTGGCCGGACGGCCCCTCCCGCAGGCTGCCCGAGACGGCCTGCCTCGGCGCCTCAGGCTCGCAGCGCGACGCGGTACAGCATCGCGGCGACGGCCGCGACGGCGGCAACGCCGACGATCGTCGGCAACGAGACGCCGAGCGCGATGACGTCCGGATCTCTGGCGATCACGATCGGAATCGCCATGAAGATGCCGATCAGCGCCTCGCCGGTGATCAGGCCGGCCGCGAACAGCAGGCCGTGCTGCGCCCCGGCGGCGGCGCCCGCCTCGCCCGCGCCCCGCCTAGCTCTGGCCGCCGCGTGGGCGATCAGCCCGCCCACGAGGATCGGCACGGACAGCTCGAGCGGCAGGTAGATTCCGACTGCAACGGCGAGCACCGGCGCCCGCCAGGCGGCGCCGCGCGCTCTCAGCACCTCGTCCACCACGATGATCGCAACACCGATCAACGCGCCGTAGCCGACCATCCCCCACGGCAGCCCGGCGCCGAAAACGCCCTGCGCGACCGACGCCATCAGCGTCGCCTGCGGCGCCAGCAGCGCGTTCGGCTGCTCCGGCGTCGGCGCGCCGATGCCGTAGGCCATCAGCAGCAGGTTCAGGATCGGCGCCATGACCAGCACGGCCGACAGCACGCCGACGCCCTGCATGACCTGCTGGCGCCACGGCGTCGCGCCGAGGATGTAACCGGCCTTCAGATCCTGCATGTTGTCGCCGCCGATCGCGGCGGCGCAGCAGACCACGGCGCCGACGAGTATCGCCGCGGCGGGCCCCGCGGCGGCGCCCGGCCCCATCAGCCCGAGCAGCAGCAGCGAGGTCAGCAGGATCGTCGCGATCGTGACGCCCGAGATCGGATTGTTCGACGAGCCGACGAGACCCGCCATGTACGCCGCGACGGACGAGAACAGGAAGCCCGCGACGGCCATGACGGCCGTCATGGCCAGTGCCACGCCGATCGTGCCGACGATCACGTTGTACAGCGCGAAGATGGGCACGATCAGCACGGCGATCGCGAGCAGCACGACGCGGATCGGCGTGTCGTGCTGCGTGTGGTCGTAGCTCGCGCCGGATGCGGCAACGGGCCGCGCGAGGCCCGTGCGCACGCCGGAGATCAGCGAGCCCCGCATCGACACCAGAGCCCAGATGCCGCCTACCAGCATCGCGCCTACGCCCATGTAGCGGATCTCGCGCGACCAGATGTCGTAAGCGACGTCGGCCGCAGGAGTGCCCGCCGCGAGGGCGGCGGCGAGCGCCGGATCCGCTTCGGCGGCGAAAGTCGAATAGATCGGGATCGCGACGTACCAGGAGATTGCACCGCCGATGAAGACCAGCACGGCGATGTTCAGGCCGACGATGTAGCCGACGCTGATCAGCGCCGGCGACAGATTGGAGCCGATGTAGGCGATCGTGCTGGTTCCGGCGTACGTCGCCGCCTGGGCCGTGCCGGACCAGAGGCGCAGGCCCGTCTCCGCGAGCTTGACCAGCGCTCCGACGACGGCCGCGATGGCGAGGTAGGCCGCGCCGCGGCTCGGGTCCTGACCGACCTTCAGCACCTCGGCGGTCGCCGTGCCCTCGGGATACGCAAGGTTCAGGTCGACGATCAGCGAGCGCCGCAGCGGAATCGTGAACAGCACGCCGAGCAGTCCGCCGAGGCCCGCGATCGCCGTGACCCACAGGTAGTCGAACGCGTTCCAGTAGTTCAGCAGGATCAGGGCCGGCAGCGTGAAGATCACGCCCGCGGCCAGTGACTCGCCGGCCGACGCCGCGGTCTGCACGACGTTGTTCTCGAGGATGTTCGATTCCCTGAACAGCTTCAGCACGGCCATCGAGATCACCGCGGCCGGGATCGACGCGGACACCGTCAGACCGGCGAACAGGCCGAGATAGGCGTTCGCGCCGGCGAGCACGGCCGACAGCACGATGCCGAGCAGCACGGCCTTCAGTGTCAGCTGCGGTAGCGGTGCCGCCGCCATGGTCCCCCCTCTGTGCGGCGCGCGCCGCCGGGTCGATCGTCGTTGGTCTTGTCGTCGTTGGTCTTGTCAGTGTGCCCGGTCGTCGCCGACCGTGCGGCCGCCGCGAGGCTCACTCCTCCACGGCATCGTCGGCCAGGGGGGCCATCTTCTCCGGCAGCATGATCTTCGCCATCACCAGGCCTATTTCGTACAGCAGATAAACGGGCAGGGCCAGCAGCGTCTGCGAGAAGACGTCCGGCGGTGTCAGGAACATGCCGACCACGAACGCTCCGAGAAACACATAGGCGCGCGCTTTCCGGAGCGAATGCACGGAGACCAGGCCGCTCCAGATCAGCAGCACGGTCGCGATCGGGACCTCGAAAGCGAGGCCGAAAGCGAGGAACAGCGTCAGCACGAAGCTCAGGTACTCGCCGATGTCCGTCGCCATCTCGACGCCGGGCGGCGTCATCATGACCATGAAGCGGAAGATCAGGCCGAACACGACGTAATAGGCGAAGGCGATGCCCGCATAGAACAGCGCGATGCTCGACACGAGCAGCGGGAACGCGAAGCGCTTCTCGCGCCTGTACAGGCCCGGCGCCACGAACTCCCACGTCTGGTACAGCACGACCGGCATCGCGACGAACAGCGCGACGAACAGCGTGGTTTTGAACGGGGTCAGGAACGGGCTCGCCGGCCGCGTCGCGATCATCGACGCGCCTTCCGGCAGCTGCGACACCAGGGGCTGGGAAACCAGCGCGAAGATCTCCTGCGAGAACGGGACCAGGCACAGGAACACGACCGCGATCGCGATCATCGATTTGACGATGCGCGAGCGCAGCTCGATCAGATGGGAAACGAGCGTGCCCTCGGCGAGCTGCTCCTCGTCCTGATCGTCGCGGTTCGTGCTCTTCAGGCTGCCCAGCATCGGTTACGGAATGCCTGCCAAACTCTTTGCGTCATCCGAGGGTGGTCGTGCTTTCGGCGGCGCGCTTCTCCGCCGAGCCGTCGGCGCCGGCGGCCGGCGCGGCGCTCTGTCCTCGCCGTGAAGCCGCGTCGGCCGAGCTCGCGGCGTCTGCGCCGGCTCCTGAGCTCGTTCGATCTGCATCTCGATCCGCATCGGCGCGGACCGCAGCCGAGTCGTCGCTCGACGGAGCCGCGGCAGACGAGTGCGCGCCGGGCTGCCGCTCGGTGCCGGAGACCGCGTCGTCCGATCCGGCCTCGCGATCCGCGTCCCCGCCCGTTCCGGCGGCATCGGCGCTCGAGCCCGGCGGCTGACCGGGCTTCGGCCCGGACGGGGGCGGCTTGCGCTGCGACCGCCTGATCTCGTCCAGGGCGACCTCTCGCTCGAGCTGCATTCGGAGCTGGTTCGCCGTGCGCCGCGCGCGCGCGACCCAGCGCCCGATCTGCGCGGCGACGCGCGGCAGCCGCTCGGGCCCGAGGATCAGGAGCCCGATCACGAAAATCAGCAGGAGCTCGGTAAAGCCAACGTCGAACATCGGTGGACCGCCGCGCCCTCTCTTCGATCAGCCGGTCGAGGTCTTGTCTTTCTGCTCCGCGAACTCCGCGTCGGGCTCGCTGCCCTCGAGCCGCTTCTGCGAAGCCTCCGGATCTTCCTTGTCTTCGTCCTGATCCATGGCCTTGCGGAAGCTCTTCAGAGCGCCGCCGAGATCACCGCCGAGCGTCTTCAGACGCTTCGTGCCGAAAACCAGCACGACGATCAGCAGAATGATCAGGAGCTGCCAGATACTTATTCCGCCCAATCCCATGTCAATCCTCCACGGGAAGTCAAAGTTCCCAATGATACGCCAAACTCGTTACCGCCCGCGCCGTCAGTGCTCGGCCGCCGGTCGCACTCGCAGCCAGAACGTGACCGGGCCGTCGTTGACCAGCGCGACCAGCATCGACGCGCCGAAACGGCCGCGGCCCGCAGGCACTCCGAGCGCGAGGTCGACCTCGCCGCAGAGCCTGTCGAAAAGCGCCGCGCCGATTCCGGGATCCGCCGCACGCGAGAAACCGGGCCTCGTGCCTTTGTCCGTGTCGGCGGCGAGGGTGAACTGCGGTACGAGGAGCATGCCGCCGCCCGCTTCCACGACGGACAGGTTCATGCGGCCCGCGGCGTCCGGAAACACGCGATATTGGACAAGCCTTTGTGCCAGTCGTTTCGCTTCGGCCTCACCGTCGCCCCGCTCGACGCCGACCAGCACGAGCAGGCCGGCGCCGATGGCCGCGATCCGCTCGCCTCCGACCTCGACGCTGGCTTCGCGGACGCGCTGCAGCAGGCCGATCACGGTCGCGGATGCCGTCGGCTGCGAGGGGAACGTTCGGGCGGGGCAGGCATGCTGAGGCTCCGTGCAGGGTCTCCTCGAGGTTAACAGAGCGGCCCGGGGCGGGTTCGCCATGCTGGAGGGCGCGCAGCTGCGGAGGTCCATCGGGTTCGCCGCGGACCGGGCGCCGAAGGCGCCGCGGCGTTCGCTTGATCCCCACGCGCCGCCGCAATTCACGCCCCGCGTTGTGGTCGGACGGCTGGCCGACAGGTGTGGCGGTCAACTTTGCGGGATTGCACACCACTTTCAGGCCTTTTCATAGTATGTGGAGGTACAACTCCTTCTATTCGGCGAAATTGATCCCGAAGTGGATCACACTGCGCCGATTGTCCGCGCTCCGGGCAATCTGCTATTAGTACGCCTCCTCCCGCGGAGACCAGAGCATGAAGCGTCGCGACTTACTCGCCGCCGGCAGCGCGGCAGCGCTTGCCGGCTGCTCGGCCGGGCCCGACCAGGGCTCCGGCGAGACCCGCAGCCAGGAGCGGTTCACGTGGCGCATCGTGACCACCTGGCCGCCGAACTTCCCCGGCCTCGGCACGGGCGTCAACACGCTCGCGCGCTACGTCGAGGAGATGAGCGCCGGGCGGCTGCGCATCCGCGTCTACGCGGCCGGCGAGCTGATTCCGGCCTTCGAGGTCTTCGACGCGGTCTCCCGCGGAACGGCCGAGATGGGTCACGGTGCGGCGTACTACTGGCGCGGCAAGACGGAAGCGGCGCAGTTTTTCGCCGCGATGCCTTTCGGCCTGAACGCCCACGAGATGAACGGCTGGCTGTACTACGGTGGCGGTCTCGACCTGTGGCGCGAAATCTATGAGCCTTTCAACCTGATTCCGTTCCCCGCCGGCAACACCGGTGTGCAGACCGGCGGCTGGTTCAACAAGCCCATCGAGTCCGTCGCGGACCTGCGCGGTCTGAAGATGCGCATTCCCGGGATCGGCGGCGAGGTGCTGAAGCTCGCGGGCGGCACGCCCGTCAACTTGCCCGGATCGGAAATCTTCACGTCTCTGCAGACGGGCGCGATCGACGCGGCGGAATGGGTCGGCCCGTACAACGACGTCGCGGCCGGCCTGCATCAGGCGGCGCGCTACTACTATTACCCCGGCTGGCAGGAGCCCGGCCCGACGCTCGAGTGCATCGTCAACAAAGGCGCCTGGGAGCAGCTGCCGGAGGATCTGCAGGCGATCGTCCGGGTCGCGTGCCAGGCCGTGAATCAGGACATGACGGCCGAGTTCATGGCCCGCAATGCGCAGGCTCTCGAGCAGCTCGAGCAGGACGAGTCCGTCGAGGTGCGCGCATTCCCCGATGACGTGCTGGCCGAGTTGAAGCGGCTGACGCTGCAGGTCGTCGAAAGTCTCGCCGCCGACGACCCGACCGTGGCCCGCGTATGGGACTCCTACCGGCAGTTCCTGCAGCAGTCCGAGCGCTGGCAGCGGATCTCCGAGCAGGCGTATCTCGAGACCAGACGTTGACAGCGGGCCGTCGTCTCGCAATCATCGCCCCGCTGAAACGATCTCGCGGGCGAGGAGCACGGGTCACGAACAGCGGGAGAGCTCGGCCGGGACACAGCGGCCGCGACAGAGGGG
>JAFGNC010000557.1 GCA_016927175.1 Gammaproteobacteria bacterium
ACGCTCTTCAGGTACGGGTACGGCGGGCACAGCAGCATTCGTGCCCCGGCTCCCGCATCGACGCCGTCCTTGAGCGCCGCGACCAGCGCTTCGCTCGCAGCGAGCGAACCGTGCATCTTCCAGTTGCCGGCGACGAGCAGGCGTCGCCCGGCCTGCGGCCGCGCGTTGGAGCTCATGGCATTACCTTGTCGGAAAATCGAGCGGGGCCGAGAGCTTAAGGGCCTGGCGCCGGCAAATCAACAGGCTAACCGAAAGCCGTTCTGACCGATTCGGCGAGCCGCGTCGCCAGGCTTTCGACGGCGGCGCCGTCCTCTCCCTCGACCATGACGCGGATGACCGGCTCGGTGCCGGATGCACGCAGCACGACCCGTCCGCGCTCGCCGAGCTCGAGCTCCGCCTCCTCGACCGCGGAGCGCACGGCCGGCGAAGCGTGCGGATCGGACGGCGCGCGAACGCGCACGTTCAGCAGCGTCTGCGGCAGCTGCGGCATGCCGCGCGTCAGCTCGCTGAGGCTCTTGCCCGTCCGGCGCATGACCGCGAGCACCTGCAGGGCCGTGATCAGCCCGTCGCCCGTCGTCGTCTTGTCGAGGCAGATCACGTGCCCGGACGTCTCTCCGCCGAGGACGCCGCCGTGCTCCTTCAGCATCGCCAGCACGTGCCGGTCGCCGACCTTCGCGCGCCGGAAGTCGACGTCGAGCGCCTTCAGCGCGAGCTCGAGGCCGAGGTTGCTCATGACCGTGCCGATCACGGGTCCCCGCAGACTGCCGCTGCCGAGCCGGTCGCAGGCCAGCACGTACAGCAGCTGATCGCCGTCGACCAGATGGCCCCGCTCGTCCACCATGACGACGCGGTCGCCGTCGCCGTCGAGCGCCATGCCGACGTGCGCCCGCACGCCCGTCACCGTCAGCTTCAGCAGGTCCGGCCGGGTCGACCCGCAGCCGTCGTTGATGTTGCGCCCGTTCGGCGAGCAGCCGACCGCCACGACGTCGGCCCCGAGCTCCGAGACGACGCGCGGCGCGACCTTGTACCCGGCCCCGTGCGAAGCGTCGACGACGATCTTCAGGCCGTCGAGCGTGATGTCGCCTACCGTGCCCTTGCAGAATTCGGTGTAGTCGCCGCGCGCGAACGTCGCGGTCGTCGCGCGGCCGAGCGCGCGGGAATCGCGGGTGATCGGCGTCTGATCCAGAAAGGACTCGATCGCCTCCTCGAGCTGATCCGACAGCTTCTCGCCGTCCGCTCCGAAGAATTTGATGCCGTTGTCGTAATAGGGGTTGTGCGACGCGCTGATCACGATGCCGAAGTCGGTGCCGAGCTTCTTCGTCAGGTACGCGATCGCCGGAGTCGGCAGCGGACCCGTCAGCAGCACGTCCACACCGGCCGCGACGAAGCCGGCCTCGAGGGCCGATTCGAACATGTAGCCGGACACTCTCGTGTCCTTGCCGATCAGCACCTTGCCGCCCTTCGGAGCCAGCACCCGAGCCGCGGCGCTCGCGAGCCGCAGCGCGAAATCCACGGTCATCGGATCCGCACCGACCTCACCCCTGATGCCGTCGGTGCCGAAGTAACGCCTCCCCATTTTTCCTCCATGCGCCGGCTGCGCGCCCGATACGACGGCCGCTGCCGAACATTCTCGTTATCGATCCGAAGGTGAATCCCTGCCCTGCGCGCTCCGGACTCCCTCCATCCGGACCGCGCTGCGGCCGAGCAGCCTCCGTCGGCTCGGCCCGTGCCCGCGACGAGCCTTCGGCTCCCCGCTGGCCGGTCCGACCGCCGCTGCGCCTAGTGCTGGCCCGCGGGTCCGCCGAGCGGCGGCGGCGACGGCTCGGGCGCCGGCTCCGCCTGGACAGGCTTGCCGGGCTCGGACGGCTCGTCCCAGTCCTCCGGCGGCCGCGGCTGGCGGCCTTCCATGATGTCCCTGATCTGGTTCTCGTCGATCGTCTCGTACTTGATCAGCGCCTGCGCCATCGTGTGCAGCTTGTTCTCGTTGTCCTGCAGGATGTTCTTCGCGTCGTTGTACGCGTTGTCGATCAGCTTGCGGACCTCCTCGTCGATCGCATGCGCCGTGACGTCGGACACTTGCTTGTGACGGGTCACGCTGCGGCCGAGAAAAATCTCGCCGTCGTCCTCCGTGTAAGTCAACGGGCCCAGCCGGTCCGACAGACCCCACTTCGTGACCATGTTGCGCGCGATGTCCGTCGCCCGCTCGATGTCGTTCGATGCGCCGGTCGTCACGTACTGCGGCCCGAAAATCAGCTCCTCTGCCAGCCGGCCGCCGAACAGGCTCTTCATCTGGCTCATCAGGCGCTGCTTCGAGTAGCTGTAGCGGTCCTCCTCCGGCAGGAACATCGTGACGCCGAGCGCCCGCCCGCGCGGGATGATCGTGACCTTGTAGACCGGATCGTGATCCGGCACCGAAAGGCCCACGATCGCGTGGCCGGACTCGTGGTAGGCCGTCAGCTTCTTCTCTTCCTCGCTCATGACCATGGAGCGCCTCTCGGTGCCCATCATGATCTTGTCCTTGGCCTTGTCGAACTCCTCCATGCGGACGGTCCGGCGATTGGCCCGGGCGGCGAGCAGAGCCGCCTCGTTGACCAGGTTCGCGAGATCGGCGCCGGAGAAGCCCGGCGTGCCGCGCGCGATCACGGACGGCTTGACGTCCGTGTCCACCGGCACCTTGCGCATGTGCACCTTCAGGATCTGCTCGCGCCCGCGCACGTCGGGCAGCGGCACCACGACCTGACGGTCGAAGCGGCCGGGGCGCAACAGCGCGGGGTCGAGCACGTCCGGACGGTTCGTCGCAGCGATGACGATGACGCCTTCGTTGCCTTCGAAGCCGTCCATCTCGACGAGCAGCTGGTTCAGCGTCTGCTCGCGCTCGTCGTGGCCGCCGCCGAGCCCCGCGCCGCGATGCCGACCGACCGCGTCGATCTCGTCTATGAAGATGATGCACGGCGCATGCTTCTTGGCCTGCTCGAACATGTCGCGCACGCGCGACGCGCCGACGCCGACGAACATCTCGACGAAGTCGGAGCCGGAGATCGTGAAGAACGGCACTTTGGCTTCGCCCGCGATCGCGCGGGCGAGCAGCGTCTTGCCGGTACCCGGCGAGCCGACCATCAGGACGCCCTTCGGAATCTTGCCGCCGAGCCGCTGGAACTTCGCCGGATCCTTCAGGAAGTCGACGATCTCGACGACCTCCTCCTTCGCCTCCTCGACGCCGGCGACGTCCGCGAACGTGACGTGCACCTGATCCTCGCCGAGCAGCCGCGCCCGGCTCTTGCCGAAGGACATCGCGCCGCGCCCGCCTCCTGCGCCCTGCATCTGGCGCATGAAGTAAACCCACACGCCGATCAATAGCAAAATCGGGAATGAGGAGATGAACAGTTGCAGCAGGAAGGACTGCTGCTCCGGCGGACTCGCCTGGATCAGCACGTTGTTCCTTTCGAGCGTGCCGATCAGCGCGGTGTTGTCGGTCTCGGGGTTGTAGGTCAGGAAGGGCTCACCATTGCGGCGACCGCGGATCGCTTCGCCCTCGAAGGTCACCTCCTCGACCGAGCCGTCCTCGACGTAGTTGAGGAACGTTGAATAGGGGATCGTCGCAACCCGCTGATTGCTCGGGCCGAAGCTCTGAAAAACAGACAGCAGGACGACCGCGATGACAATCCAAAGGATGACGTTCTTTGCCAGATCGTTCAAGACGTTACCTCGCCGCAATCGAAACCGTATATCTCGCGGAGTCCGTCATTAGACCGTACTATACCCCATAGTTTCTGGCCAGCAGGTAAATCTCACGGCTCTCCGGCCGCGAGGCTTTCGGCTTGACCAGCTTCACGATCCGGAACCTGCCGCGCACGCTTTTGACGTACTCCTGAAAACCCTCGCCCTGGAACAGCTTGATCAGAAAGCTGCCCCCGGGCTTCAGCACCTCCGTGGCGAACAGCAATGCCTCCTCGGCGAGGCCCATGCTGCGCGGCTGATCTATGGCGCGATTACCGCTTATGTTGGGTGCCATGTCGCTCATTACAAGGTCCGCGGCGCGGCCGCCGATCGCGGTGCGGAGCTTCTCGAGCGTTTCGGGGCTCGTGAAATCGCCCTGAACGAACGCGACGTTCGGGACCGGGTCCATCGGCAGCAGATCCACCGCCCAGATTTTCCCTTTCGGCCCGACGATTCTCGCCGCGTACTGGCTCCAGCCGCCCGGCGCCGAGCCGAGATCGATGCAGAGCATGCCGGGCTTCAGCAGCCGCTCCCGGGCCTGCACCTGCTCGAGCTTGAACACCGCGCGCGAGCGCCAGCCTTCCCGGACCGCGCGCTCGACATAAGGATCGCGCTCCTGCCGCTGCCGCCAGCGGCTACTAGACCCGGTACGACGACTCATCTATGCTCTTCCGATCGAGTCGCGCTCAAAAAAACAATTCGGATGCATCTCACCGAAGAGCAATCCAACTACCTGCGTATCCTCGGTCACACTTTGACACCGGCCGTCGACGTCGGCGCCGGCGGTTTGACGAACTCGCTGTTGAAAGAAGTCGACAAGGCCTTGAACGATCACGAGCTGGTCAAGGTCCGCGTGCGTTTCGGCGACCGCGAACGGCGTTCGAAAGTCTTCGAGGAACTGGCGCCGCTCGCCGACGCCTGCCTGGTCAAGGAAGCGGGCTACGTCGCGCTGCTCTACCGTCCGGCCAACCCGTCCACGATCCGGCTGCCGTAAACTGCCGGCGCCCGAATCCCGTTTTCGACGGCCGCGGCGTGCGCTCCGCTCGCCCGCCCCGGCACCGCTGCGCACGCTACGGCACGACGCGTGCCTGCGTGAACGGAAACGTGCCCTGATCCCTGCTTAGATGTACTGCACCTCGGCGATCTCGTAGGAGCGCCGGCCGCTCGGCGTCTCGACCTCAGCCGTATCGCCTTCCTCCTTGCCGATCAGCGCTCGCGCGATCGGCGAGCTGATCGACAGCAGCCCGTCCTTGATGTCGGATTCGTCCTCGCCGACGATCTGGTACTGCGCTTTCTCGCCGCTGTCGACGTCCACGAGCTGCACGGTGGCGCCGAACACGACACGGCCGCTGGCCGTCAACTGCGTGACGTCGATGATCTGCGCATTCGACAGCTTGGCCTCGATGTCGCGGATCCTCGCTTCGACCAGCCCCTGCTGCTCCTTCGCGGCGTGATACTCGGCGTTCTCCTTCAGATCGCCGTGCTCGCGTGCTTCCGCGATCGCGTTGACGATCCGCGGGCGCTCCTCGCTCTTCAGTCTCTTGAGCTCTTCCCTGAGGCGCTCCGCACCGCGAGCCGTCAGTGGAACCTTACTCAAACCGATGCCTCCCCGTGCAGGTCCTGTAACCTGTTCACTATGGCGTTATCCAGATGGTCCAGAGCGTCGCATGTTGCTTTGGCGGCCGCAAGCGTCGTGTAGTACGTCACTTTGTAATGCACGGCTTCGCCGCGGATCGAATGCGACTCCCGTATAGCTTGCTTCCCTTCGGTCGTATTCACGATCAGGCTGATCTCGCGGTTCTTGATCATGTCCACGATGTGAGGCCGCCCTTCACGCACCTTGTTGACGCGGCGGCACGGCACGCCGCCGTTCGCCAGCGCCGTCGCGGTGCCGCCCGTCGCGACGATCTCGAAGCCCCGCTTGATCAGCAGATGGCCGAGATCCACGGCGGCCGGCTTGTCGCGGTCGCGCACGCTGATGAACGCGACGCCCGAGCGCGGCAGGTCGACACCCGATGCGATCTGAGCTTTCGCATAAGCTTCGCCGAATGTTCGCCCGGTGCCCATGACCTCGCCGGTCGATTTCATCTCGGGCCCGAGAATCGGATCGGCGTCCGAGAATTTGATGAACGGGAACACGGACTCCTTGACCG
>JAFGNC010000558.1 GCA_016927175.1 Gammaproteobacteria bacterium
CAGCTACGGCAAGACGGCGACGTTCATGCCGAAGCCGCTGGTCGGCGACAACGGCAACGGCATGCACGTGCACCAGTCGCTCGCGAAGGAAGGCAAGAACCTGTTCACGGGCGACGCGTACGGCGGGCTGTCGGAGCTGGCGCTGTACTACATCGGCGGCATCATCAAGCACGCGCACGCGATCAACGCGTTCACGAACGCCTCGACGAACAGCTACAAGCGCCTGGTCAAGCACTTCGAGGCGCCCACGCTGATCGCCTACTCCGCACGCAACCGCTCGGCGTCGATCAGAATCCCATACATCCCGAACCCGAAGGCGCGTCGCATCGAGGTCCGCTTCCCGGACAGCACCGCGAACCCGTACCTCGCCTTCGCCGCGATGATGATGGCGGGGCTCGACGGCATCCAGAACAAGATCCACCCCGGCGAGCCGATGGACAAGGATCTCTACGACCTGCCCCCGGAGGAGGAGAAGAAGATCCCGACCGTCTGCTTCTCGCTGCAGCAGGCGCTCGATGCCCTCGACGAGGATCGGGCCTTCCTGACGAAGGGCGACGTCTTCAGCGACGAGCTGATCGACGGGTACATCGCGCTGAAGCAGCAGGAGATCGCCCGGCTGCAGATGTCGACCCACCCTGTCGAGTTCGACATGTACTACAGCCTCTGACGCGCGGAGGGAACCGGGAACGTGGCCGCCGAAACCGGGCGGAGTTCGCAGAATTCCGCCCTTTCGGTGGCCCGTCCAGCGCCGGGAGCGTAAGCTTTGAAACATGCGAAAGTTTTTGCTTGGTCTGCTGGTTCTGGTCAGCTGCGCGGCGAGCGCGGTGCCGGTGTGGCGGTGGGTCGACGAGAACGGCACGATTCACTACTCGGATCGGCCCGTGCCGGGCGCCGAGCGGATCGAGCTGGACGGCGCGCAAAGCTTTCCGTCCGGTGCGCGCCTGCCGCCGCGGCCGACTCCGTCGGGGCGGCAGCAGGAAGGCGACCAGAGCCGGCGCTACAGCAGCCTCGACGTGATCAGCCCCGCCGAGCAGGAAACGCTGTGGAACATCGGCGCGACGCTCGAGGTGCAGGTTGCGCTCGATCCGCCCCTCCAGCGGGGGCACCGGCTGGACGTCTACCTGGACGGCCAGCTGCAGAACGTGGACGCGACTTCGGCACGGTTCACGGTGCCGGAGGTTTATCGCGGCATGCATCGGCTCCGGGCCATCGTCGAGGATGCGAACGGCCGGGAGCTGGTCGGCTCCGGGACGGTCACGTTCATGGTGCAGCAGACCAGCATCCAGAACCCGAACAATCCGAACGCGCCGCCGCGGCGGCGGAACTGACGCCGCGCGTCATCGCTTCCGGCCCGGCCGGAGCGGGCGGGCGCGACCCGTCGCAGCCGCCGGCGCCGCGCAGCCGCAGGGCCTCGCGCAAGCCGGATCCCGACGACGTCCTGCAGGCGCTGACGACAGCGGTCGTCGTGCTCGATGCGGCGCTGTCGCTCGAGTACCTGAATCCCGCCGCGGAAAATCTGCTCGGCGTCAGTGCGCGGCAGGCGCTCGGCCGTCCGCTGCGAGACCTCGTGCACCCGCCGGACGAGCTGATCAGGCTTTGCCGCCGAACGCTCGACAGCGGCCTGACCTTCAGCCTGCGCGAGCTCGCCGCGCGCATCGGCGACCGGGAGCTGATCGTCGACTGCCGCGCGGCGCCGCTCGACGCGGACGGCGGTCTGCTGCTCGAGCTCTTCGATACGGAGCACGACCGGCGCATCAAGCGTGAGGTCGGGCTGCTGGCGCAGCAGCAGCTGTCGCGGCGGATCATCCGCCAGCTCGCGCACGAGGTGAAGAACCCGCTCGGCGGCCTGCGCGGCGCCGCGCAGCTGCTCGAGCGTCAGCTGCCCGACGCGGAGCAGAAGGCGTATACGCAGGTCATCATCGACGAAGCCGACCGCCTGGCCGCGCTGGTCGACGGCATCCTGCGCGCCGGCGGCCAGCCGCGGCCGGAGCCGATCAACATCCATCAGATCACGGAGCACGTCGCGAGCCTGATCAGCGCCGAGAAGCCGGAAAGGGTGCAGCTGACGCGGGACTACGACCCGAGCCTGCCGACGATCACGATCGATCGGGGCCAGATGATCCAGGCGTTCCTGAACCTCGCGCAGAACGCGCTGCAGTCGGTGGGCGAGGAAGGCCACCTCGTGTTCCGCACGCGGGCGCTGTCCAACTACACGATCGGCGGCGAATACCACCGTCTCGTCCTGTCGGTCGAGGTCGAGGACGACGGGCCCGGGATACCCGAGGACCTGCAGGAGACGATCTTCTATCCGCTCGTGACCGGCCGCACGACCGGCACCGGCCTCGGGCTGACCATCGCGCAGGATCTCGTCAGCCGCAACGGCGGACTGATCGAGTTCACGAGCCGGCCAGGCCGCACGTCCTTCCAGATGCGCCTGCCGCTCGAGCCGCCGAAATCGGACCCGAACCGCAACGGAGGCACGCCGTGACGACGCCTGGACTTTCCGTATGGGTCGTCGACGACGACGAATCCGTCCGCTGGGTGCTCGAGCAGGCGCTGAAGCAGGCGCAGATGGTGCCGCGCAGCTTCGAGTCCGGCCGTGAGCTGCTGCGCGCGCTCGAGCGCGACAAGCCGGACGTCCTGGTCACCGACATCCGGATGCCCGACATGAGCGGGCTCGAGCTGATGGAGCGGCTGAACCATTCGGATCCGGACGTGCCCGTCATCGTCATCACCGCGCACTCCGATCTCGACAGCGCCGTGTCCGCGTACCAGGGCGGGGCTTTCGAGTATCTGCCGAAGCCTTTCGACATCGACGAGGCGATGGAGCTCGTGTCGCGCGCGGCGCGGCAGAACGGCCGCCGCGCGAGCGCGGAGGCGCGGACTGAAAAGACGCCGCGCATCATCGGCCAGGCGCCGGCGATGCAGGAAGTCTTCAAGGCGATCGGCCGGCTGTCGCGCTCGAGCATGACGGTGCTGATCACCGGGGAGTCCGGCACCGGCAAGGAGCTCGTCGCGCGCGCGCTGCACGACAATTCGCCCCGCGCGGACCGGCCGTTCGTCGCGCTGAACACGTCCGCGATCGCGGCCGAGCTGCTCGAGTCGGAGCTGTTCGGCCACGAGAAAGGCGCCTTCACCGGCGCCGCCGAGCGCAGGATCGGCCGCTTCGAGCAGGCCGACGGCGGCACGCTGTTCCTCGACGAGATCGGCGACATGTCGCCCGCGCTGCAGACGCGTCTGCTGCGCGTGCTCGCGGAGAGCGAGTTTTTTCGCGTCGGCGGGCAGACGCCGATCCGGGTAGACGTCCGCGTCATCGCGGCGACGCATCAGGATCTCGGGCAGGCCGTCGTCGCGGGCCGCTTCCGCGAGGATCTGTATCACCGGCTCAACGTGATGCGGATCGAGGTGCCGCCGCTGCGCCAGCGGCGCGAGGACATCCCGGAGCTCGCCCGCTTTTACCTCGAGCGGGCGGCGGCCGAGCTCGGCGTGGCGCCGAAGACGATGAGCCCGGCGGCGGCGGACCTCCTGATGCGCTACGACTGGCCCGGCAACGTGCGCGAGCTGGTCAACATCTGCCGGCGGCTGACCGTCACGGCGGCAGGCCGGGAGATCGTCGAGCAGGATCTGCCGAAGGAGCTGGGCGGGCTGTCGGCACAGCCGGCCGCCGACTGGACGCAGGAGCTCGCGCACTGGGCCGAGGGGCAGCTGGCGGCGGGTCCGCCGACGCCGCTCCTCGACGATGCGCTGCCGGCGCTCGAGCGGACGCTGATCGTCGCGGCGCTGCGCAGCGCGCGGGGCAAGCGCCTCGAGGCGGCGAAGCTGCTCGGCTGGGGCCGCAATACGCTGACGCGCAAGATCAAGGAGCTCGGGCTCGAGGACCGCGTCTGACTCAGCGCCGGCCGCGCCGGGCCGCGCGCCGGTCGATGTCCTCGATGATCGCTTCGGCAAGCCGCAGCGCGGCGACGCCGTCGCGGCCGGGGACGACGCAGGGCGTGTCGTTCAGGATCGAATCGACGAAGGCCTCGGTCTCCGCGAGCAGCGCGTCGCCTTTGTCGAGGCTCCATGTCTCGACTTGCAGCGGCTCGCGGCCCTCGCGCCACTCGCCGTCGCTGACCACGCGCTGGACCTCGCCTTCGCCGAAGTCGATCGACACGTAGCGGTTGTGCTGGAACACGCGGAACTTGCGCTGCGCGCTGGTCGACACGCGCGACGCGGTGATGTTGGCGATGGCGCCGCTCGCGAACTCGACACGCGCATTGGCGATGTCCACCGTGTCCGTCAGCACGGCAATGCCGACCGCCGATACGCTCTCCGGCTCGGCGTCCACCAGCGACAGCATCACGTCCAGGTCGTGAATCATCAGATCCAGAACGACGTTGACGTCGGCGCCGCGCGGTTTGAACGGCGCGAGCCGATGGCACTCGATGAAGCTGACGTCGGTCAGATTCTCGCGCGCCGACAGCAGCGCGGGGTTGAACCGCTCGACGTGACCCACCTGCAGCTTCAGTCCGCGAGATTCCGCGAGCTGCGTCAGTTGCGCGCCCTCGGCGGCCGTTCGCGTCATCGGCTTCTCGACGAGCACGTGCACGCCGTGCTCGAGAAAGAACCGCGCGAGGTCGTAGTGCGCGCTCGTCGTCGCGGCGATGGTCACGGCGTCGACCCGGCCGACCAGCTCGCGGTGGTCGGCAAAGTACCGCGTTCCGGCTTCGGCCGCGACGGCTTCCCCGGCCCGCGCGTCGACGTCGCAGACGCCGACCAGCTCGACCTGCGGCAGCGCGCGATGCTTCGCCGCATGGAACCGGCCGAGGTAACCGGCGCCGACCACGGCCGTTCGCAGACGCGTCATCGCCGCGCGATCCCTCGCTGCGAGGATTCGACGAACGACACGAGACGCTCGATCTGCGGGCTCGGCGCGCACTCGCCGCGGATACGCTCGAGCGCCGCGGCCACCGTCGTCGAGCCGTCGAGCAGGATTCGCACGGCCTGGTCGACGTTGCGGCGCTCGGCGGGCTCGAAGCCGGCCCGCTTCAGGCCGACGCGATTCGTGGCCCGCAACGTCGCCCAGTAGCCTTCGGCGATCGTGAACGGCGGCACGTCCTTGTTCGCATAGGACCCGCCGACCAGGAACGAATAAGCGCCGAGCCGAACGAACTGCGTGACGCCGGTGTGGCCGCTGAGCAGCGCGTGGTCCTCGATCGTGACGTGGCCGGCGAGCTGACTCAGGTTCGTGATCACGATGTCATTGCCGAGCTCACAGTCGTGACCGACGTGCACGTAGGCCATCAGGAAATTGCCGCTGCCTATCCGTGTGACGCCGCCGCCCTTCTCCGTGCCGAGGCTGACCGTGACGTACTCGCCGATGCGATTGTCGTCGCCGATTGCGAGGCTCGAGTAGTAGCCGCTGTCGTAACCGAGATCCTGCGGCGGGCTG
This sequence comes from Gammaproteobacteria bacterium, assembly GCA_016927175.1. Taxonomy (GTDB): domain Bacteria; phylum Pseudomonadota; class Gammaproteobacteria; order Steroidobacterales; family Rariloculaceae; genus ZC4RG20. Next base: position 5,432 of record JAFGNC010000558.1, read on the forward strand.
CCGAGCACCGCCCCGTTCTGAATGAAATTGCGCTCGCCGATCGTGACGCTGCCGAAACGGCTGCCGATGCGCGCGTGCGACTCGACGACGGTGCCGGCGCCAATGCTGACGCGGCCTTCGATGACGCAGAACGGGCCGATTTCGGCGTCGGGCGAGATGTCGGCGTCTTTCGAAACGGCCGCGCTGGCATGGACCTTCACGTTGACCTTTCTCGATCGATCCTGAAAGGGTGGCGGCGCCACTGTGGCACCGCCCGCGGTGGCGCCGCAAGCTTCGGGCTCTGCGCACCGCGACAGAGCGGCGCCGGCTTCAGGCATAATTTCCGGCAGCACCCCTGCGGCACGAAGAGCGCAGCGATGCCGGCGAACCTGACGCCCGACTACAAACGCGCGGAACAAGCATACCGCGCGGCCGAGGACGACCGCGAGCGGCTGTCCTGCCTGAAAGAGATGCTTCGGACGATCCCGAAGCACAAGGGCACGGAGCACCTGCAGGGCGACCTGAAGAGCCGCATCAGGCAGCTGACCGAGGAGCTTGCGGGGCCGAAGAAGGGCGCCGCGCGAACCGGCCCCGTCCATACCGTCAGGCCCGAAGGCGCCGCGCAGATCGCGCTGCTCGGGCCGCCGAACTCCGGCAAATCCAGCCTGCACGCGAAGCTCACCGGCTCTCGCGCGGCGGTAGCGCCCTATCCGCACACGACGCACGAGCCGATGCCGGGCATGCTCGCGTACGAAGACATTCATTTTCAGCTCATCGACCTGCCGCCGATCACGGCCGACTACATCGACAGCTGGCTCGTCAACGCGCTGCAGCCGGCCCATGCGGCGCTGCTGGTCGTCGACGTGTCGGATCCGGCCTGCACGGATCAGATCGATGCGCTGCTCGCCCGCCTCGACGAGAAGCGCATCAGCCTCGTCGCCGAATGGCCCTCCGACGTGCAGCCCTCCGCGGCGCCGCAGAATGAGGGTGACGACGAAGTCGCCGATCCGTTCCGGATTCCTCTGCCGGCCCTGCTCGTCGTGAACAAGATAGACGCCGGTTACGACCCGGCCGATCTCGACGTGCTGCGGGAGCTGACGGGCGTCGACTTCCCGTCCGTCGCGGTGTCCGCACAGACGGGCGAAGGGCTCGACCGGATCGCCGCTTTCCTGTTTCGCGGCCTCGCGATCGCCCGTGTCTACACCAAAGCGCCGGGCAAACCCCCGGAGATGGACAGGCCTTTCACGGTCAGGTGCGGCGCGACGGTGCAGGACGTCGCACGGCTGGTGCACAAGGAAATCGCCGCGTCGCTGAAGTACGCCCGCGCGTGGGGCGAAGGCGTGTTCGACGGCCAGCAGGTCGGGCCCGAGCACCCGGTCGCGGACCGCGACGTCGTCGAGCTGCACATGCGCTGAGCCGGCGCCGGTCAGCCGCTCGCCTGCATGTCGAGCGAGCGGCCGAGGTCGAGGCTGCCGATCAGATCCGGCAGGGCGGCGAAGCCGTGCCTCGAGAGGTAGTCCTCGACTCCGGCGTTGACCTTCTTCGCCGCCATCGGGTCGTAGAACAGCGCGGTGCCGAGGCCGACGGCCGATGCGCCCGTCACGAGAAACTCGACCGCGTCATGCGCCGTCTCGATGCCGCCCTGGCCGATGATCGGCACTCCGTGCCGCGCCGCGACCTGACGGACCTGATGCACCTTCAGCAGCGCGATCGGCCGGATCGCGGGGCCCGACAGCCCGCCCTGCACGTTGCCGATGATCGGGCGCCGCGTCTCGACGTCGACGGCCATGCCCATCAGCGTGTTAATCACCGACAGGCCGTCCGTGCCGGCCTCGATGCACGCGCGCGCGTTCGCGGCGATGTCGGTCTGATTGGGCGACAGCTTCGTGATCAGGGGCTTGCGGGTCACGGTACGGCAGGCCTCGACGACCCGCGCGGACATGTCGGGGTAGTTGCCGAAGGCGACGCCGCCCTCCTTGACGTTCGGGCACGAGATGTTGATCTCCATTGCGTCGATCGGCGAGTCGTCGAAGCGGCGCGCGACCTCGGCGTACTCCTCGATCGTCGAGCCGCAAACGTTCGCGATGAAGCGGGTCTCGTCGAAATCGAGCTGCGGCAGGATCCTGCGGACGACGTGGTCGACGCCCGGGTTCTGCAAACCGATCGCGTTCAGCATACCGGCGGGCGTTTCCCAGACCCGGTGCGGCGCATTGCCGAGCCGCGGCGCGAGCGTCGTGCCCTTCAGCACGATGGCGCCGACGTCCCGGTTGGAGAACCCGTCTACGCGCGTGTACTCCTCGCCGAACCCGACGCAGCCGGACAGCAGCACGACCGGCGATGCAAGCTGCATTCCGCAGAATTCGAGTGCGAGGCGGCTCATGTCTGTCTCTACCTTTCTGTCTCGACCCATCGGTTTTACGGTCGGCGGCGGCGTGCGGCGACGGCGATGCCGGCGCGCCGGCGCCTGCGGCCGCCGGATGCAGGCATTATCGACCACGCCGGCGCCCGCGCCTATGATGCCGCCCGATGCTGCACGTGATCCTGTACCAGCCCGAGATCCCGCCGAACACCGGCAACGTGATCCGGCTGTGCGCCAACGTCGGCGCGACGCTGCATCTGATCCATCCGCTCGGGTTCAGCATGGACGCGCGGCAGCTGCGCCGCGCCGGCCTCGATTACCACGAGCTCGCGAACGTCGTCGAGCATCGGAGCCTCGCCGCGTGTCGCGAATCCGCCGGCATGCGCCGCATGTTCGCCCTGACCACGCGCGCGACGCTTTCGCTCTACGCGCAGCGCTTCGCGGACGGTGACGCGTTCCTGCTCGGCCCCGAGACCCGCGGCCTGCCGCAGGACGTGCTCGACGGGCTGCCCGAAGAGGCGCGGCTCCGGATTCCGCTGCGGCCCGGCAACCGCAGCCTGAATCTGTCGAACGCGGCCGCCGTCGCGCTGTACGAGGCGTGGCGCCAGATCGGCTTCGGCGGCGCGGTGTGACGGCAGGGGATCGGGTACGGCAGCAACAGCGTCCGCCGTGCTCGAGCCTCCCCGGCCCCGAGGTCTTCGAGAGGGCGCGCCGACCTCAGACCAGCTCCGGCGCGAGCGGGCGCTGCATCAGCGCCGCCACGGCCTCCCGCGGCGGGACGCCGCGGTAAAGGACGTCGAAGATCTTGTCGACGATCGGCATCTGCACTTCGAGCTGCGCCGCGACGCGATGGACCGACCGCGCGCCGTAGTACCCCTCCACGACCTGACCGATGTCGCGCAGCGCGACCTCGACGCTGTCGCCGCGCGCGAGGGCGAGACCGAAGCGGCGGTTGCGCGACTGGTCGTCGGTGCAGGTCAGCACGAGATCGCCGAGTCCCGCCAGCCCCATGAAAGTCTCGCGCCGCGCGCCGAGCGCGAGCCCGAGACGCGTCATCTCCGCCAGCGCCCGGGTCACGAGCGCGATCCGCGCGTTCGCGCCGAAGCCGAGGCCGTCGGAGATGCCCGCGCCGATCGCGTAAACGTTCTTCGTCGCGCCGCCGACCTCGACGCCGACGATATCCGTCGACGTGTACGCGCGCAGGTTCGCCGTCGAGATGGATTGCGCGAGCTCGACCGCGTAGTCCTCCCGCGCCGACGCGATCGTCATCGCGCTCGGCAGCCCGGCGCCGACCTCGCGCGCGAAAGTCGGCCCGGAAAGCACGGCCGTCGGAATGTCCTGCGGCAGCACCTCGGCGACGACCTGATGCGGCAGAAGGCCCGTCTCGAGCTCGAAGCCTTTCGTGGCCCACGCGAGCCGCGGCAGCGGTTTGCCGAGGGAGCGCAGCGCCTCGAGCGTACCGCGCAGCGCGTGGCTCGGCACCGCGATCAGCACGTCGGGCGCGCCGTCGACGGCCGTCGCGAGATCGCTGGTGACCGCCAGCGTGCTCGGAAAAGGCGTGTCCGGCAGGTAGCGGGCATTGCAGGCGTCGCGGCGCAACGTCTCGACGCGCGCAGCGTCGCGGCCCCACAGCACGGCGGGCCGCCCGGCGCGCGCGAACTGAATGGCGAGCGCCGTGCCCCAGGAGCCGGCGCCGAGCACCGCGATCGGACCGTCGGCGCTAATGCGTCTCGCCCGAGTTCGCCTGCGCGCCCGGCTGCCCCGAGGCGGACTCCGGCGCCTCCGTCTGTACGGGCGCGCCCTGCGCGGGTGCGCCGGTCTGGCCCTGCTGCGAGCGCTGCTGCATCGCCTGCGTGTACAGCGCATCGAAGTTGATCGGCTGCAGCAGCAGCTGCGGGAAGCCGCCCTTCACGACGATGTCGGAAATCGCCTCGCGCGCATACGGATACAGCGTGCCGGGGCAATAGCTGCCGATCAGCATCGCGCGCTCCTGCTCGTTGTACCCCTGAATCGTGAAGACGCCTGCCTGAGCCACCTCGACCAGGAACAGCGTCTGGTCCTCGTGCTTC
>JAFGNC010000559.1 GCA_016927175.1 Gammaproteobacteria bacterium
ACGCCCGCAGTGCCCACCCGGTATCATCGACGGCTGATCACAGATGCGACACGAATCCTCCATGTCGACCGACCTTTCGCGCTACCACCGCCAGACCCTGCTGCCGGGTTTCGGCGAGGAGGGCCAGCGCCGGCTGCTCGGCTCCACGGCGCTCGTGCTCGGCTGCGGCGCGCTCGGCACCGTCGTCACGGACATGCTGGCCCGCGCGGGCGTCGGGCACCTGATCGTCGTCGATCGGGATTTCGTCGAGACGACGAATCTGCAGCGGCAGGTACTGTTCGACGAGCAGGACGTCGCGGACGCGCTGCCGAAGGCCGAAGCGGCGCGGCGCAAGATCGCGCGCATCAACTCGCAGGTGAAGCTGACCGCGATCGTCGACGACGTCAACGCATCCAACATCGAGCGCTATGCCGCCGGCGCCGACGTCGTCGTCGACGGCCTCGACAACTTCGAGACCCGCTACCTCGCGAACGATTATGCGGTCAGGCACGGCGTGCCGTATCTGTACGGCGGCGCCGTCGGCACGACCGGCGCGGCTTACGCGATCCTGCCGCACACCGAGCGCGGCGACGCGCCATGGGAGACGGCCGCCGGCGGCAGCCGAGCGACGCCGTGCCTGCGGTGTCTGTTCGAGCAGGCCCCGCCGCCGGGCACCACACCGACCTGCGATACCGTCGGAGTGCTCGGATCCGCCGTCGCGATCGTCGCCAACTTCGAGGTCGCCGAAGCGCTGAAGGTCCTGACCGGCAACTACGACTGCGTCAGCCCGACGATGCTGAACTTCGATCTGTGGTCGAACGAGATCATGCAGCTGAAGGTCGCGCGCGCCTATGACGACGGCGACTGCCCGTGCTGCAAACATCGCCGGTTCGACTATCTCGACGGCAGGCTCGGCTCCGGCACGACGACGCTGTGCGGCCGCGACGCTGTGCAGCTGACGCACAGGCAGAGGGGGGAAGGGCTCGATCTCGACGAGATCGCGGCGAGGCTGCGGCCGCACGGCGGCGTCACCGCGAACCGTTTCATGGTCCGCGCATCGCTGACGGACAACGGGAAACCATACGAGCTGACACTGTTCACGGACGGACGCGCCATCGTCAAAGGCACGCGGGAAGCCAACGTCGCGCGCAGCCTGTACGCGAAGTACGTCGGCGCCTGAAGCGCTGCGCGCGCCGGCGCCGCGCGCGCGTCGGCGCCGGGCGTTGCACGACGGGCTCCGGTCCGGCGCCGCGCGCGCGTCAGCCCCACACCTTCCACGACGCGCTCCAGTCCGGCGCCGGCACCGCGACGGCCCCTGCGAACCCCTGCACGGCCGGCAAATCGAGCAGGCCGAGCACGCTGGCGCCGAGCGCCCCCCGCTCCGGCCGCTCGCGGATCACGCGCACCAGCGGAATCTGCAGCGGATCGGCGCCGCCGATGCCGACGCCGAAGGCCTTCAGCGCCGCTTCCTTACGCGTCCAGATCCGGTAAAACACGTCGATGCGGTCGCTTCCGGAAACGGCGTCGAGCGCCGCCATCTCGGGCGCGGTGAAGAAGCTGCGGGCCACCTCGTCGTATTCGATATCCGCGCGCGTCGACTCGATGTCGACGCCGACTGCGACGTCCGCCGCGACGGCGATGGCGGCAAGCCCGGCCGAATGGGACACGTTGAACCGGAGCCGGCGGCCCGGGCCGTCGGACCGGACGAAAGGCTTGCCGTGAATGCCGAGCTCGAGCGGAACCTCTGCCGGCGGGATCCCGAGACGATGGGCGAGCAAAGTCCGCAGCAGCGCGCGGCAGTTCGCAAAGCGCCGCCGCAGCTCGGGCGTCGCGAACCGGGCGCAGCGCGCCCGCTCCGCGCCCGTCAGACACTCCGACAGCGGCGCGGCCGGGGAAGGCGGACGATCGAGCGACACGAGCCAGACCTCGACGTGACGGGGCTGCGGGAAGCCGGCCGCCGCAGGATCGCCGCGCAGCCATTCGGCGCCGCGGCAGCAGCTCGACGCCGTCCCGTAAACGTCGCGCGCGCGCATCGTTCTCCCCCGAGCTTTGCCGGCGTCGATCCCGCCGGCCCCGTGGACGTCGCAGGGCATCGGGCGGCTGCGCGGCACCGAGGCCGGGTGCCGCGCGCCCGGTCCCGAAGCGAACCGCAAGCTCAGCTCCGGATGCGCCGCCGGCTCGCGAGCAGCCCCGCGATTCCGGCGCCGAGCAGCCACAGCGTGCCGGGCTCCGGCACGTTGACCGGGTCGTTGACCGTGTAATAGGAAAGCGTGCCCTGAAAGGCCCCGAAGAACTCGGACGTTCCGAATGACGCGAGCCCCGCGGTCAGATCGCTCAACGGCGACCCGGCCAGCGCGCCGAGCCCGTCCTCGCCGAGGAAGAACAGGCCGCTGTCGAGATCACCGAGCCACTGGCACCCGGGGGCCGCCGAGCAGCCGGCGCCCGTGTCGAGAAACGACCCGAGCAGATCGTTCATCGAGAACATGTCCCCGAACAGCGACCACCCGTCGCTGTCGAGCGGCCCGTGATTCGAGCTGACCGTATAGTCGAGGTGCGAGAACCAGACGTTGTCGAGCAAAGCGAGCGGATCGTCGGGGCCGACCGTGTAGGCATTCTCGTAGTAGAGGCCGAGAAAGGGCTCGCTCTCCGCGCTGAAATTGAAGACGCCGGTGAAGTCCATCGTCAGCTCGAGCGGCTCCGACGGCACGCTCGGGAGCTCCGGCGCGGGAGCCGGCCCGAGCTCGGCCGCCGCCGCCGTCTCCCAGGACAGCGAGCCGCGGGCGGCGCAGATATCGGGTCCTCCGCCGGGCAGGCCGGGGAACGCGCTGCAGTTCGCATCTCCGGAAGACGAGTGCATCGGCCCCGAGTAGAACCAGCTCGCGGTCGGGTCCCCCGACAGGGTGAAGGTCTCCTCCCCCTGGTTGAAGACCAGGTTGAAGTCGAGCACCTCGTAGCTGTCGCCGGTTTTAGAAATGCTGATGCGCGACGCCTCTGCGGCGAGCGCCGCCTCGCCGACGGTGCCGTAACGGCCGAGGTCGACGTCGAGCACGTCGAAGTCGTCCGCGCCGATCTGGCTGACGCCGTCAGGCAGCAGGCTCAGAGCCGAGTCGTCGATCGCTATCGACCCCCTGAAGCTCTCCACGCCCACGTTGCTGAACGTCATCGCCTCGTTGTAGTAGTTCAGGAACAGGGCGTCGGCCGAGCCGCCCCAGCCGAGCGCAAGCACCGCCACGACTGCCGCCGCGGCGCGCGCGCGGGCGCATCTCCCCGAAAGCTCGAGCATGTCGTTGTTCATCGTCGTTCCCTTATTTGTTTCGTCCGACCCGACCGGATGGTGGCGCTCAGGCGGGTGTTCTGGCTCTTCTGTTTGTTTTTGGACGCGGCTTGTTCTCGGAAGCAAGATTTGTGCCGCGGCGTGCCTCGGCCGGGGCACTGCGGGCCGTCACGCCGAAGCGCTGCGGGCCGTCACGCCGCAGCGCTGCGGGCCGCCACGCCGGGGCGCCGCTGGCCGCGATGCCGGGGCGCCGCGGGCCACGCCGGGGCGCCGCGGGCCGCGATGCCGGGCCGCAGTGAGCCGTCGCGCCATACCCGTCGCGAAACGCTCCACAAACCGGAAGGACCATTCCAGGATCAGGAATTTCGTGCCCGCCGCTCGAGCTCCCGTCCGACGCGTCCAGGGCTTTTCGCCTCCGCGCCGTTGACGCGGCGCCGCCACATGATGCCGAGACCGACGAACGATGCGAGAGCGACGACCGGGACGCTGCGCTCGAGCGGCGTGTCGAGCCCCCAGCGGCTCAGGGCGGCGCTCAGGCCGAGGCTGCCGAGCAGCGTGTCGAGCGCCCTCGCGATCTGCTCGCGGCGCGCCCCGAGCGGGCCGCCCGGATGCGGCGGAGGCGCGAGCAGCTCGCCCTCGCGCAGCAACTGCCCTTCGAGCAGGATGACCTCATCGCCCTCGCCGAGACCCGATACGACTTCGACGTGGGTCAGGCTCTCGATCCCGGTCTCGATCGGCTGATAACGGACGCGCCCGTCGACGGCGCGCGCGACGTACGGGCGCCCTTCGCGCATCGCGATGGCCTGATACGGCAGCTTCAGCGCCGATTCGACGTGTCCGGCGCGAATCGTCAGGTCCACCTGCTGGCCGAACAGCAGCGGCGGCGCATTCTCGCCGAGGCCGATGTCGACTCGAAAGGTGTTGGCCGTCTCCTCTTCGAGGCGCCTCTCGACGACCGGCGAGACGTAAACGACCTGCTCTTCCCACTCGAAGTCCGGGTAGGCCTCGGAACTGACGATGACGAGATCGCCGACCGCGATCGTCGCGCTGTCGCCGGCGTCGACGTTCGCTTCGATCAGCCGTTGACGGTCATCGAGCAGCGTGAACAGATGCTTTGCCCTTTGGGCGCCGGTCCACCCCGGCGCGACGACCTTGCCGACCTCGGCGTCCCGCTCGATGACGACGCCGTCGAAAGGCGCGACGAGCGTGTGCTGCTCCAGCTGAATCCTCGCGAGATCGACGTCGGCGCGAGCCTGCTGGAGCCGCGCCTCCGCCCGCGCAACCTCCGCCTGCAGCGCCTCGACCGCCTGCTCGGACTCGGCGCTGCCGACGAGCCGCGCCCTGACCAGCCGTCTCTCGGCTTCGCCGACGTCCGCGGCGGCGGCCTCGACGGTGGCCCGCGCCTTCGCGAGATTCGCGCTGGCGAGCGCATCGTCGAGCCGCGCCAGCACGTCGCCGCGGCTGACGCGCTCGCCGATCGCGACGTTGACCTCCGTCACCTTCCCCGCCTGCTGCGCCGCGATCTCGACGAGGCGCTCGCCCGACACCTTGCCGGTGACCGTGATGTTCGACGAGACCGGTCCCTGCTCGACGGCGACCGTCGCGACGCGCCGCCCCTGCGGCTCGCCGAGGAGCCAGAGCGCGGCGGCGCCGAGCACGACGACTGCAACGATCGCGATCAGTGCCTTACGCATGGCCGCAACACCCGCTTTCCGAATGCCTACTCCTGCTGCCGGTCCGCGCCCGCATCCTCGTCGCCGGCAGCGTCGGCCTCGCTGCGCTCGCGCCAGGAGTCCATGAACTGCCGGGCGCTTCTGAAGAGCGCCTGACGCTCCTCCTCCGGCATCGCGCTCAGCTCCTTCAGCATGGCAGCGAACATCTCGAGCTGCCCCTGCCGGCCGGGGCTGAGCCCCCCTTCCGCGCGCGCGTCGTCCGAATCCTCCTGCTGCGCCCGCGACAGCAGCTCCTGCGCCAGCGCCTGCGTATCCACCGGGGAATCCTCCTCGTTCCGCGTTGCCGGCTCGCGGGGCTCCTCGTCGCGAGCGCCCTGCTCCTGAGCCCCCGCGGACGCGCTCGCGAGCGCGCCATACAGAATCAGAAGCGTCCCCGACACGGCCGAGCGGCCTCGCCTGATCCGGTTCATGCCATCGCCTCCTCAAGGCTTGCCAGATCCGCCGCGACGGCGCGTATGGCGTCGAGCGAACGGATGAAGAAGTGCCCGCCGGTGAACATCCTCGCCGTGAAAACCGACGCCGTGTGCGCCCGCCAGGCTTCGACCGCCGCAGGCTCGACGCGATGATCCTCGAGCCCGCCGTAAGCCGCGATCGGGCAGCAGAGCGGCGACCACGCGTCGCGCGCGTAGTCCTCGCACAATGCCGTGTCCGCTCGCAGCGTCGGCAGCAGCACCTGCATCAGCTCCGCATTCGCGATGATCTCGTCCGGCATGCCCTGCATGCGCCGCAGCTCCGCAACGAACGCATCGTCCGGCAACGCCTTCAGACGCGTCGCGCGCTCCGGCACGTGCGGCGCACCGCAGCCCGACACGAGCAATCGAACGGGCATCGGCCCGCCGCGCTGCTGGAGACGCGTCGCGGTTTCGTACGCGAGCAGCGCCCCCATGCTGTGACCGAAGAACGCGAAAGGTCTGCCGAGGCGCGGCAGCAGCGTCGGCAGCAGCGCGTCGACGACGCGCTCGGCGCTGTCGAATGCCGGCTCCGTGAAGCGGCTCTCCCTGCCGGGCAGCTGGATGGCGCAGATCTCGACGCCGGGCGGCATGTGCGGCGGCCACTGCCGGTAGGCGCTCGCTCCGCTGCCCGCGTGCGGAAAGCAGAACAGCCGCAGCGCGGGATCCGCGCAGGGGCGCGGGTACTGGAACCAGACGCCGCCTCGCGCGTCACGTCCGCCGACGTTGCCGTCGAGGCCTCGCATCGAGGCGGTCGTGCCGGCGCCGTCGTCGATCCCGCAAGAGCTCACACCGTTCGGCCTCGCGATGTCCGGAGGAAGCTTTCCCGATCAGTATACTCGCGCCGTTCGGCTTTCGAATCGGCGGCGCGGCCGGCTCCGCAAAAGGGACGGATCTATTTTTCCGCGGCGAGTGCCGCCGCTCGACAGGGCGCATACTTCGATACGAGACGTCTCGAGACTGTCTCCGTCTGCCAACACAGTTCGCATTGCGGCGCCGGGGGGAATAATTCCGCCGTCCGGCACGTCAACATCACGCGAAGCCAAATGGACGCAATGCATATGGAGGTACGACGATAATGCTGAACAGAAGAAGAACGCTCGTGTATACGGCCGTCGCTGTGTCGCTGGCAGGGATCGTGAATGCGGACGACGTGGGCCTCGGCGCCGACGCCGCGGCGGAGGTGGAGACCGAAGTCGACACGGAGGTCGGCGCGGGTCTCGGCGAGGATCTGCGGACGGACCTTGAGAGCGAGCTCGGGGCCAACCTCGGGGCCGATCTCGGAGCCGAGCTCGGAGAAGGCTTCGGCGTGAATCTGGACGGTGAGCTCGACGATGAGCTCGGCGCGGATCTCGACGGCGAGCTCGGCGATGATCCCGGCGCGGACTTCGGGCTCGACGGTGAGCTCGATGCCGAGGCGGCAGCCGAAGCCCGCGCGCGGGTCGAGGGCGCCGTCGGCGAAGCGCTCGGCACCGAGATCGACGGCAACGTCCGCGAAGCGGTGCTGACGGAGGTCGAGGCGACGATCGGCGAAGCGCTCGAGGTCGAGGTCGACGGCAACGTGCGCGAGGCCGTGCTGACCGAGGTCGAAGCGACGATCGGCGAAGCGATCGACGCCGAGGTCGACGGCAATGTCCGGGAAGCCGTGCTGACCGAGGTCGAAGCGACGATCGGCGAAGCGATCGACGCCGAGATCGACGGCAACGTGCGCGAGGCCGTGCTGGCCGAGGTCGACGCGACGATCAGCGACGCGGTCGACGCCGAGATCGACGGTTCCGTGCGCGACGCGGTGCAGGCCGAGGTCGAGGCCACGATCAGCGACGCCGTGAACGCCGAGATCGACGGTTCCGTGCGGGACGCGGTGCAGGCCGAAGTCGAAGCGACGATCGGCGAAGCCGTCGACACGGAGATCGACGCGACCGTGCGCGACACGCTGCGGGCCGAGATCGAAAACGCGATCAGTGCCAGCACGGGAGGTTGACGCTCCGCGGGCCGGCGGCACCGTCCGCCGGCTCCTTTTGCGGAGCCGGTTCACGTTCGGGAGGATGAGATGAAGAGCCCGATCAAGAGCCTCTTCGAGAAGCGGCTGGCGCTGTGCCTCGCGGCCACCGCCGCGGTTGCGCTGCCGTCGCACGGGCAGACGGGCGACGGCGACGCGACGTCGGCCGAGGCCGCGGAGAAGGAGCGCAAGGTCGCCTTTACCGTCGGCACGGGTCTCGAGTACGACAGCAACGTCGCGGTCCTCGAGCTCGACGCGACGTCCGGCGAGGGCGACCTGGCCGCGCTGGTCGATTTCGGCATCGGCTTCGACGCGAATCCGACCGAGCGCTTCTCCTTCGCGGCCGACTACAACTTCTCGGACATGATGCACCAGGAATTCGACGAGTACGACGTGCGAGTCCAGCGCGGCTCGGCGACCGGAAGCTTCGACTTCGGGCGTGTCGACGTCGGCGCGTCGCACCATCATGCGCTGGCGGATCTCGACGGCAACGATTTCCTGACGCTGTCGCAGACCTCCCCGTTCGTGACGAAGCTGATCGGCGAGCGGCTGTTCATGCGGCTCGCGTATGCCTACACCGACAAGGATTTCGCGACGTCGCCGGGGCGGGACGCCGCCACGGACTCCATCGACACGGAGTTCTTCGTCTTCGTCGACGGAGTCAAGACGTACCTGTCTTTCGGCTGGCGCTACGACGACGAGGACGCCGTCGACCCGCAGTTCGATTACGCGGCCAACCGGTTCAAGGCGCAATTCTCGCGTCGCCTGGCGCTCGCGTCGCGGGAAGTCACGGTCAAGACCTACCTGCGGCTCGAGGATCGCGACTACGTGAATCCGACGCTGTCGATCGGCGAGGTGCGCGACGACCGGCGCCTGCAGCTCGAGGCCGTGGCCGAGATCCCGCTGACGCAGCGCATCGATGCGCAGCTGAGCTACAAGTACGCGGACAACGAGTCGAATCTGCCGAGCCTCGATTTCGACGAGGACGTCTTCACGGTGTCCTTCAGCGCCGACTTCTGAGCGCCCGCAGCGGCGTGCCGCGCATCGGCGCCCTGCCGGCGCCGCCGCGGCGCGCGAGCGGCCGACAAGGGAGCCGCGCAGCGCCGCCGCGTCACTCGTAACGCAGCGCCCGGACCGGCTGCAGCGATGCGGCGCGGCGGGCCGGCGAATAGCCCGACAGCAGCCCGACGCCGATCGACACGAGCAGCGCCGCGACGACCATCTCCGGCGGGGGCGCGACGGAGGCGTCGACGAGCAGCGGCAGCAGCGCCATGCTGATGCCGCCGAGTACCAACCCGAGCACGCCGCCGATCACGCCGATCAGCGCCGCCTCGAGCAGGAACTGCAGACGGATGTCGTTGCGCCTCGCACCGATGGCTTTGCGCACGCCGATCTCCCG
>JAFGNC010000105.1 GCA_016927175.1 Gammaproteobacteria bacterium
GCCGCCGAGCCTCGGCAGCGGCTGAGGCTCGGCGGCTGCGCGCCGCGGGTTCAGTCGCCCGCGAAGGGCGAGGCGGGCCGCCTGCCCGCGGCCCGCTCGAGCGCCTGCTCGATGAAGCGGGGCAGCGCGAAAGCGGCGGCGTGCACGCGCGGCGTGTAGTAGCGGGTGTCGAGCGCGGATGCATCGAAGCGTGCGGCGAGGCTCGGGAGCGGCAGGCGCAGCGCGGCGTCGTCGTCCGTCGACCAGCCGAGCACGAGGTGGCCGCCGAAATAGGTCGGGACGGCGATGGCATAGCCGCCTACGTGGGCGAACACGCGCGCGAGCGCGCGCATCGCGGCGGCGAATTCCCGCTCCTGCAGGAAAGGTACTCCGTTCTGCGTGACCAGCACGCCGCCGGCCCTCAGGCGCGCGCGTACGTCACGGTAGAACTGCTCGGTGAACAGCACCGCTCCCGGGCCGAGCGGATCGGTCGAATCGACCAGCGCGACGTCGAACGATGCGCCGGAGCGCTGCACGAACTCGGCCGCGTCCGCGACGACCAGCTTGAAGCGCGGGTCGTCGAAGACGGATGCGTTGATGTCCGCAAAGTGCGTCCGGGCGAGCTCGACGACGGACGGGTCGATCTCGACCTGCGTCACGCGCGCGACGCCGCGGTGCTTCAGCACTTCTTCGGCGAGCCCGCAGTCGCCGCCGCCGACGATCAGCACGTCGCGGACCGAGCCGTGCCCGAGTATCGGCACGTGCGCCATCATCTCGTGATAGACGAACTCGTCGCGCGTGGTCAGCTGCACGGCGCCGTCGAGCAGCAGCACGCGCCCGAAAACCTCGTTGTCGATCAGCGCCACCTCGTGGCTGGCGCTCTTGCGATGGCGCAGGACGCGCCGCGCTTGGAAAGACAGCCGCAGCCCGGGAGTCAGCGTTTCCGAGAACCAGCGGCGATGGCTCACGCTTCGCGGCCCCGAAGGATCTCCTTGACCGCCAGCCGCTCGGCGTCGAAAGCTTCCTTCAGAACCTCTATGCATCGCTCCGGCCGGGCCCTGCCGCACATGAACACGTCGAACGCCGCGTAGTCGCGTTCCGGCCACGAATGCACGGAGATGTGACTTTCGGCCAGGACGGCGACGCCGCTGATGCCGCCGTTCGGCTCGAACGGATGCAGGTGCACGTGCAGCAGCGTTGCGCCGGCGGCCTCGACGCAGTCGATCAGAGTACGCTCCATGTGCGCGAGGTCGTCGAGGCGGCGGCCGCCGTAAAGGTCGATGATCAGGTGGGCACCGGCGCAGCGGACACCGTTCTTCTCGATGAAGAAATCCGCGGCGGCTTCGTCCGTCGCGTCGTCGGGCTCGAGCCCCGGCTCGATGCTCGGCGTCAGAGGTTCGAAATCTTCCGTTAGGGCGGTGTTGGGAGCGTCCAAACCCATCCCCAATTGGAAGAGGGCGTCGTCGGCCATGGCGTCCTCCCCAACCAGCAGATGATCAGCGGCAGTTTGAGGGGGCGTTACTATAAAGACGTCGCCTCGAGTGTCAACGCCGCGCGCGGCTCGTAGCCTCGGCTGCGCGGCCGTTTCGGCCGCGGTTCGACGGTGCCGTGCGAGCGGCCCGAAAGGTCGGGAGGTGTCGCCATCCCTGGTACAGGGAGTACCCGCAGACCCTCTGACGGGGGGCGTCGGCGGGCCCCTCTTCGGTCACCCCGTACGTGACCCTCTCAGGCAACGTGTTTATACTGACCAGCCCCAGTGGGCCGCAGCGCTTCAGGCGCGGCGCTCGTCTTGTTCACATCGACCTGGACCCGGACCGGTTTTTCCCGTTTCTTCACCTCCTGGTGTGGCTGGGAAATATGGGCGACCAGAGACTATTGTCAGGAAGAGGTTAGAAGCACCAATGAGTCAGAGAAGCTTGGAAGATCTGTTGAAGACCGTCAGTCCAGTCGAGCTGTTGCGCAATTCCCAGATCGGCGCGTACGTGTATCCGGTCGTGCCGGCGGAGTACTCGAACTGGCGGGACGAGCAGCGCGCGTGGCGCGAGACGTGCGTGCTCTTCGATCAGTCGCACCACATGGTCGACCTCTACATCGAAGGTCCTGACGCGCTGAACCTGCTGTCGCATCTGGCGATCAACACTTTCAAGAATTTCTCGGTCAACAAGGCCAAGCAGTTCGTGCCGTGCAGCTACGACGGCTACGTGATCGGCGACGGCATCCTTTTCCACCTCGAGCAGAACAAGCTGGTCTTCGTCGGCCGGGCGCCTTCCGCGAACTGGATTCAGTTCCACGCCGAGACGGGTAACTGGAACGTCAAGATCGAAAAGGACGACCGCTCGCCGTCGCGCCCGCAGGGCAAGCCGGTCGTGCGCAAGTGCTACCGCTACCAGATCCAGGGCCCGAACGCCGAAAAGGTCATCGAGAAGCTGAATGGCGGCCCGTTCCCGGACATCAAGTTCTTCAACATGGACTACATCAACATCGCGGGCCGCAAGGTGCACGCGCTGCGTCACGGCATGGCCGGCGCGCCGGGCCTCGAGATCTGGGGGCCGTACGAGGAGGGCGAAGAGATCCGCGCAGCGATCGTCGAGGCCGGCCAGGAGTTCGGCCTGCGGCAGGTCGGCTCGCGCGCCTACGCGACGAACACGCTCGAATCGGGCTGGATCCCGTCGCCGCTGCCGGCGGTTTACACCGGCGAGAAGATGAAGCCGTACCGCGAGTGGCTGACGGAGGCGAGCTACGAGGCCTCGGGCTCGCTCGCCGGCAGCTTCTACTCCGACAACATCGAAGACTACTACGTGACGCCTTACGAGATCGGCTACGGTCCGTTCGTCAAGTTCGACCACGACTTCATCGGCCGCGAGGCGCTCGAGAAGATCAAGGACAAGCCGCACCGCAAGAAGGTCACCTTCGCGTGGAACGGCGACGACGTCGGCAAGGCGTTCCGTTCACTGTTCGAGCCCGGCCAGGAGCACTACAAGTACATCGACCTGCCGCTGTCGAACTACGGCTCATCGTCGTTCGACAAGATCGTGCACAACGGCAAGATCGTCGGCGCCTCGATGTTCGCCGGCTACAGCTACAACGAGCGCTCGATGCTGTCGCTCGGCATGGTGGATCCGGCCATCGAGATCGGCACGGAAGTCACGCTGGTCTGGGGCGAAGAGAACGGCGGCTCGAAGAAGACCACGGTCGAGAGCCACAAGCAGATCGAGATCCGGGCGGTCGTCAGCCCGGTGCCGTACTCGAAGGTCGTGCGCGAGTCGTACGCCGAGGGTTGGCGTACCGGCAAAGCCTGAACCGCCGCGCGAGCCGCCGCGGCCGCGGCGGCTCGCGCCGGAGTCTGCCGGCTTCCGAAAGCCACAGCGCCCGCTTCTCGC
This sequence comes from Gammaproteobacteria bacterium, assembly GCA_016927175.1. Classification (GTDB taxonomy): domain Bacteria; phylum Pseudomonadota; class Gammaproteobacteria; order Steroidobacterales; family Rariloculaceae; genus ZC4RG20. The sequence goes on from JAFGNC010000105.1 coordinate 3,360, forward strand.
GGGCGTTGTCGTTTCCGGAAGCCGCGGTATGCGGCGAGGCGGGAATCGGCCATGCCGCCTCCGCCGCCGCGGTCGTCCGGCGTGGTCGCGTCAGGGGCTTGTCACGCGCTTTAGCACGGGAGTAGGTTGGGAGCTTGAGCCACCACCTCGTCGGCACTGCGATGCCCCGACCCATCGCGACGTCCACCGGCCTGTCGATCGCGGCGCATGCCGTCGCCATCACCGCCTTGGTCGGTGTGCGTTTCGAGACCGCGGAGCGCGCGTCTTTCGGAGTCGTCGAGGTCGAATGGTTCGTGCTCGACGACCGGATCGATGCCGGCACGTCGTCCGGCACGGCCGGAGCCGCCGTTCTGGCGGAGGCGCCCGTCGAGGAGATGATCCCGGGCTCCGAGGCGACGGAGCGAAGGCCGGTCCAGCCGGCTGCAGGGCCCACGGCTCCCGGCGCCATCGCGCCGCCCGCCGCGCGGCCGCCGCCCGACGCGCCGGATCGGCGGTCGGCGCCGACCGCGACATCGTCTCCGGCGCGGCCCGCGCGATCGCTCTCCCCGGTGCAGCCGCCGCCGGAGCCCGCGCAGTCGCCGCCACCGGTGCAGCTCACGGTGCCGCGGCCCGCGGACGCCGGCGCGACGGCGCCGGCCGCGCTCGCCGCCTTCCGACCGGATGCCGCCGCCGCGGCGCCGCAGGTCGAGGTCCCGCTGCCCGACGTGCCGCCGCCCGCGCTCCGGGACCCGGCCGCCGCCGCGGCGTCGCTGCCGAGCGCGCCGCCGCCGGCGCGGCGGGACGACACTCCGCCGCGCGACGATCCGCTGGTCGCCGAGGTCGAAGCCCTCGCAGTCGAGGCCGCGGCGCTCGAAGAGCCTGCGACGCTGCGTTTCGAGCACGACGGGGATGAGTACACCGTGACGTTCACGCCGGCTCCGGCGGCCGACGACATGTCGCTCGACCGAATGATCGTTGCGGTCAGCACCGAGCGCGAAGGCGAGAAGCGCTCGACCGAGATGCGATTCAAGCGCATCGCGTTCTCGAATTTCGCCCAGTTCGTCGATCGCTGGGACCCGGCGGTGCACATCCACGACGACGAGATCGACGGGCGCTTCCACTCGAACTCCGAGATCTACGTCGACACCGGCCGCGGCATCCGGCCCACGTTCCACGGCCGCGTCACGACGTCGCGCGGCGTCAGCACGTCGAGCGGCCGCAGCGGGTCGTTCCGGTTTCGCCGCTCGGACGTCTTCCTCGGCGGCCTCGAGACGCGGATCCCGCGCATCGCGCTGCCGTCGGAGCTTGCGCCGTTTCGCGCGATACGCGACGGAGCGAACGTCCACCGATTCGCGTCCGGCGCACGCATCACGTTCCATGCCGACGGGACGTATACCTCGGCGCCGCTCGACGGCTCCGCGCCGGCGGAGCGGCGCGCGCTGGCCGCCGACACGGCGTATCTGATCGCGGGCGAAGACGCGGCGCTGCACGTTCGCGGCGTCGTCGACGGCCGCGTGCTCGTGCATTCGCCGGAGCGGATCGTCGTCGAAGGCGATCTCGTTTACGCCGCGGATCCGGCAAGTCCCGGCGCCGACGATTACCTCGGCCTCGTGTCCGACGGCAACGTCGAGGTGGCGGAGCCGGAAGTCACCGGCCCCGGAGATCTGCAGATCCATGCCGCGATCTACGCGAAACGGCGGTTCGCGGTTCGGCGCTATCGCGCGCGCGAGCTCGCGACGCTGTCGATCGTCGGCAGCGTGACGGCCGGCTCGCTGACGGCGAGCGAGCCGCGTTACCGCACGCGCGTCCGCTTCGATCGCCGGCTCGAGGACGCGCGCCCGCCCGGTTTCCCGACCACGGACCGATACGAGCTCGCGAGCTGGGACCGGCAATGGACCGGCGAGGCGCCGCGCCAGTCCATCGGGGCGGAGCCCCGCCAGACCCGATCGCGTTAGATCGCGCCGGACCCGGCCGCGCTAGACTCTGCCCCCGAGCATCTGTGGCGCGGAGTCGGCATGGCACTGAAAAGAAGGAACTGGCCGGAAGGGCGGGTCGTGACGCTGGAGGTGACGTCTGCGGTGCTCGCCGACAATCCGCTCGGCGACCCGAGCACCCGGCAGCTCGACGTGTGGCTGCCGCCGGGCTACGACCAGGGGCGGGGAGGCGGCCGCGGCAAGCGCTATCCGGTTCTGTTCGACCTGGTCGGCTACACCGGCTCGGGCAAGTCGCATACGGCGTGGCGCAATTTCGACGAGAACGTTCCGGAGCGCGCCGCGAGGTTGATCGCCGACAAGAAGATGGGCCCCGTGGTCGTCGCGTTCCCGGACTGCTTCACGGCGCTCGGCGGGAATCAGTACGTGAACTCCGCGGCAGTCGGGCGGTACGCCGATCATCTGGTGCAGGAGCTCGTGCCGCTCGTGGACCGCGAGTTCCGGACGCTGGCCGAGCGCGACCACCGCGGCTGCTTCGGCAAGTCATCGGGCGGTTACGGTGCGCTGCTGCACGGCATGAAGTACTCGCGCCACTGGGGCGCGATCGCGAGCCACTCGGGCGACGCCTATTTCGATTTCCTGTACCGCTGCGACTGGCCCAATACGCTGGATGAGCTTGCCAAGTACCGCGCGAAACCGCGCCGCGAAGGCCCCGTTGCGGCCGAGGACCTGCGAAGCGGGCCGGAGGCCGGCGACGGCCGCGTACGCCGTTTCCTCGCGGCGGTCTGGAAGAAGCCGAACCCGAGCGGCGCCGAGATCCACTGCCTGATGAACCTGGCGATGGCGGCGACGTACGATCCGGATCCCGAGGATCCGTCGCGGATCAGGCTGCCGTTCGACGCCGAAACGGGTGAGCTGATTCCCGAACGCTGGCGTCAGTGGCTCAGGCACGATCCGATCAACCTGGTCGCGCGCTACGCGAAGAACCTGAAGACGCTGCGCGGCATCTTCGTCGACTGCGGCTGGCGGGATCAGTACCGGATCCATTACGGCAGCCGGCTCCTGTCGAAGCGGCTGGCCGAGCACGGCGTCGAGCACCGCTACGAGGAATTCGACGGCACGCACTCCGGCATCGATCACCGGATGGATCGCAGCCTGCCGTTCCTGTATCGGGCGCTGCGGTAACGCGCGAGCGAGCCTGCAGGGGGCGAAAAGGGGTGGCGAAAAGGGGTCAGGGCCCTTTTTCGGCCGCGACGCTGCGATCCGAGATCCAGGTGGCGAAAAAGGGCCCTGACCCCTTTTGTCTCGTCCATCCGAGATTCAGGTGGCGAAAAAGGGCCC
>JAFGNC010000106.1 GCA_016927175.1 Gammaproteobacteria bacterium
GCGTCCCGCGCCATCTCGATGATCTGCTGCGAGGTCGTGCCGCGCACGATCGAGTCGTCTACGAGCAGCACGTTCTTGCCGCGGAACTCGAGGTCGATCGCGTTGAGCTTGCGCCGCACGGACTTCTGCCGTGCCGACTGCTCCGGCATGATGAAGGTGCGGCCGATGTAGCGATTCTTGATGAAGCCTTCGCGGTACTTGACGCCGAGCCGGTGCGCGACCTGCATCGCCGCCGTGCGCGACGTGTCCGGAATCGGAATGACGACGTCGATGTCGTGGTCCGGCCGGATCCGGCGGATCTTCTCCGCCAGCGCCTCGCCCATGCGCAGCCGCGCCTTGTACACGGACAGCTTGTCGATGATCGAGTCGGGCCGGGCGAAGTAGACGAACTCGAAAATGCAGGGCGAATACGTCGCGCGGATCGAGGACCGGCGGCTGTACAGGTTGCCGGAATGATCGATGAACACGCCCTCGCCCGGCGCGAGGTCGCGCTCGAGCTCGAACCCGAGCGCATCGAGCGCGACGCTTTCGGAAGCCACCATGCGCTCGATGCCGTTCGGCGTCTCGCGCACGCCGAGCACGGCGGGACGTATGCCGTGCGGATCGCGAAACGCGACGATGCCGACGCCTATGATCATCGCGACGACGGCGTAGCCGCCGGAGCAACGTTTGTGCACGGCCTCGACGGCGTCGAGAATCTCGTCCGGTTTCAGGCCGTTCTCGCCGTGCTGCGCCAGCTCGTGCGCGAACGCGTTCAACAGGATCTCGGAATCGGACGTCGTGTTCAGGTGCCGCCGGTCCTGCCGCACGACGAGGCGTTTCAGCTCCTCGGCGTTGACCAGGTTGCCGTTGTGCGCGAGGCAGATGCCGTACGGGGAGTTGACGTAGAACGGCTGCGCTTCGGACAGACTCGCGCTGCCGGCGGTCGGGTAGCGGACGTGGCCGAGGCCGACGTTGCCGCGCAGGCCCACCATGTGCCGCTGCTCGAAGACGTCGCGGACGAGCCCGTTGCCCTTGCGCGTGTGCAGGCGCCCGCTCTCTTCCGTCACGATACCGGCGGCGTCCTGCCCCCGGTGCTGCAGAACGGTCAAGGCGTCGTACAACGCCTGATTCACGGGCTCCTGCCCGACGATTCCTACGATTCCGCACATATCTGGTGCCTTCCCTGTAGCATTCGACCGTTCAAATGATCTCTTGCTCCCGCAAATATGCGTTGCCGAGCGTCGCATAATGGCGGATGCCGTCGGCGACGCGGTCGCTGAACGGCCTGAGCCTCGATTGCTGCCACCACGGATCCTGATCGAGCCCGGACAGCTGCATGGCTATGCCGAGCAGCCCGACGATCAGCACCCCCCGCACGAAGCCGAAGAGCCCGCCCAGCGTGCGGTCCGTGCCGCTGAGACCGGTACTTCGGATCAGCTCCCGCACGATCCAGGCGACGAGGCCGCCCGCGATCAGCACCAGAACGAATATCAGCACGCGCGCCATCCAGACTTTCAGCTCCGGCGCCTGCATCCACGTGCCGAGCAGCGGCTCGACGAGCCATGTGAAGCGCCAGGCGAGCCAGATGGCGGCGAGCCACGTGACCAGCGACAGGGCCTCCTTCGCGAAGCCCCGCCAGAACCCGAAAGCCGCCGACGCCGCACAGATGATCAGGATGGCGTAATCCGCCCAGGACATGTCAGCGTCCTGTGTCGCAAAGACGTAGACGTTGCATACGGGGCCGCTAGTCCACCGTGACGACTTGCGCGACGAAACCGTGGGCAGAGAGCGACGACGCGGCCGCTTCGGCCGCCGCGCGCGTCTCATGGGGCCCGATCCGCACGCGGTACATCGTTCGGCCTCCGGCCTTGAAGTTGGAGATCCGCGGCTCGTAGCCGTAACCGGAAACCCGCTCGGCGAGCCGGCGCGCATTCTCTTCCTCGCCGAAGCTGCCGAGCTGGATCGCCCAGTCGCCGGACGCCATCGGCTCGGCCGTTCGTGACGGGGAATCCCCGCCCGGCTCAGGCGCGGCGGCGGGCTGCCGGGACGCGGAGGCCCCGGTCGCGGAAGGCTCCGCCGCGGCGGTCTGCTCGGCGCGTCGGGCCGCGGTCGCCGCGGCGTCGTCGGTGGGCTCGGCCGATGCGGCATCGCCCGCGGGCGCACCGGCGGCATCGGCGGACGCCGCGGCCGCACCAGCGGAGGCGGCATCGGCGGACGCCGCGGCCGCTCCTGCGGCGGCGCCATCCGCGGCGTCGGCGTCGCGCCCTGCCGCGGCGTCGGCCCGGCCGCGCCTGTCGGCGGCCGCAGACGCTGCGGAGAGAGTGCGCGCATCACCGCTCTCGTCGACGGCGATCACGGCGCTGTGCGGCTGGCGCGCGGCATTCAGGTCCACGACCTCGGTTCTGACCGGCGCGTCGCTGCGCACGTCGGGGATCGGCAGTTGCAGTGAAACGGGGCCGTCCTCGGCGCCGTCGTCGGGCCCGTCGAGCAGCAGAGGGATCAGCCAGACCCCCAGCGCCACGAGCACCGCCGCTCCGATCAGCCTCTCCTTCAAAGCCTGGTCCATTCCCCGCGGATCAGCCGCCCTCCTCGGAAGGCGTGGAGTATAGCCCAAGATTCAGCCCGAGAGCCTCCATGGCCGGGCCGACCGTATAGAAGGATCCGAACACCAGCACGCGCTGTCCGGGGCGCGCGTCGCGGGCCGCGGCGGCGCATGCCGCGGCAACGTCGGCACACGCTTCGGCGCGCTCGGCGCCGAGCCGTCGCAGCACGTCGAGCAGCATGTCGGCCGGCGCGCCCCGCTCGTCGTCGACGCCGGCGACGAACCAGCGGTCGACGGTCGGCACGAAACGGCCGAGCACGCCCGCATGATCCTTGTCGTGCATCGCCGCGAACACGGCGATCGTGCGCGGCGCCGGCGGCAGATCGCCGACGATGTCGCGGAATGCGGCGGCCGCGGCGGGATTGTGGGCTACGTCGAACACCCATTCGACGCCGTCGAGCACGTGCCGATCGGCGCGGCCGCGCAGGCGCGCGCCGGCGAGGCCGCGCGCGAGCGCAGCGTCGCCGACCGGCAGCACGCCGTCGAGCCGATCGACGAGCGCGACGCAGCAGGCGGCGTTCTGGTACTGCACGACGCCGCCGAAAGGCACGCGCGGCAGCCCTTCGTGCCGCGGCACGCCCCGCGCCTCGAAGGTCCACGAGCCGTTCTCGCGGCGGAAGTCGAAGTCGCGGCCGAGAATCTCGAGTTCGGCGCCGATGCTGCGCGCGTGCTCGAGCACGCTCTGCGGCGGCTCGCGGTCGCCGACGACGACGGGCCGGCCGCTGCGCATGATGCCCGCCTTCTCGCGGCCGATCGTCTCGCGGTCGCCGCCGAGGTAATCCTGATGGTCGAGATCGACGGATGCGATCAGCGCGCCGTCGGCATCGACCGCATTCGTCGCGTCGAGCCGGCCGCCCATGCCGACTTCGAGCACGGCGACGTCGACGCGGCGCCGCGCGAAGTAAAGGAGCGCCGCGGCAGCCGACGACTCGAAATACGACAGCGTGACGGCGCCGAGCGCATCGTCGACGGCCTCGAACAGCGAGATCAGCTCGGCGTCGGTCGCCTCGCGCCCGTCGACGCGGATCCGCTCGTTGAAAGCCCACAGGTGCGGCGACGTGAAGGCGCCGGTCGTATGACCCGCCTCACGGTAGACGCTCGCGAGGATCTCGACACAGGAGCCCTTGCCGTTCGTGCCCCCGACGGTCACGACCCGGTACGGCGGCTCGCGCAGCCCGAGGTTCTCGAGCACGACCCGGATCCGATCGAGACCCATGTCGATCTTCTTCGGGTGGAGCGTCTCGAACCAGGCGAGCCACTCGGCCAGCGTTGCAAAGCGTTTCGGCACGTCGTCGGAGAGGTGAGTTGGCGGGTGACGATCGGAGCGTTCAGCGGCGCGCGGCCGCGGCGGGCAATCTTACGACATCGAAGAGAAAAGCGTCGCCCAAAAAGGGGTCAGGGCCCTTTTCGGTCGAAAAAGGGCCC
>JAFGNC010000560.1 GCA_016927175.1 Gammaproteobacteria bacterium
TCGCCTATCTCAATCTCGACGAGGTGATCCGGATCATCCGCACCGAGGACGAGCCGAAGCCCGTCCTGATGAAGCGCTTCAAGCTGACGGACACGCAGGCCGAGGCGATCCTCGAGCTGAAGCTGCGGCATCTCGCGAAGCTCGAGGAGATCAAGATCCGCGGCGAGCAGAAGGAGCTCGCGGAGGAGAAGGCGGACATCGAGGCGACGCTGAAGTCGAAGGCGCGCCTGACGAAGCTGATCAGGACGGAGATCGAGGCGCTGGCCGAGGCGCACGGAGACGCGCGGCGCACGAAGATCGTCGAGCGCGAGCCCGCGCAGGCAATCTCCGAGTCCGAGCTCGTGTCGAGCGAGCCCGTGACGGTGATTCTGTCCGAGCGCGGCTGGGCGCGCGCCGCGAAAGGCCACGAAGTCGACGCCGAAGGGCTCGCGTACCGCTCCGGCGATCGCTTTCTCGCGTCGGCCTGCGGCCGCAGCAATCAGCTGGCCGTGTTCCTGGACAGCACCGGCCGCGCATACAGTCTGCCGGCCCATACGCTGCCGTCGGCGCGCGGCCAGGGCGAGCCTCTGTCGGGGCATCTGAACCCGCCGGACGGCGCAAGCTTCAGGTCCGTCATGATCGGCGCGCCCGAGGATCTGTGGATCGTCGCGTCGACGGCCGGGTACGGCTTCGTCGTGACGCTCGGCGACCTGCATTCGCGCAACAAGGCCGGCAAGGCCGTGCTGAAAGTGCCGAAAGGGGCGTCAGTCGTGCCGGCGGCGCCGGTGGGCGAGGGCGCGGAATGGATCGCGGCCGCGTCGACGGACGGACGGATGCTCGTGTTCGCGCTGGAGGAGCTGCCGCAGTTGCCGCGCGGCAAGGGCAACAAGATCCTCGGCATGCCGAGCAAGGGCGACGCGCAGCTCGCAGCGGTGTGCGCGTTCCGCGAGGATCAGAACGTGAAGGTCAAGGCGGGGCAGCGGCAGATGACGCTGAAGCCGGACGATCTGGATCACTACCTCGGAGAGCGCGGCCGCCGCGGTCTCGCGCTGCCGCGCGGCTGGCGCAAGGTCGAGCGCCTCGAGCCCGAAATCTAAGACCGAAGATTGAAGACGCCTCCGTCCGGTTCGGTGGTGTGCGGGGCGCGGCTGGAGTGTCTCTTCGCGGGACACGCCGTGAATACGTCCCTGTAGGCTCGTCTGCCGACGTCCCTGTCGGCAGACGGTCCCGCGAAGAGACACTCCATCCGCACCCCTCCCAGATGCTTTCGCGAGTGCGAGCGCAGGAACGTCGATGCGGTTCAGCTAACATCGATGTTGACAAAGCGTTCACACGACGCGTGTCATCGCCAATGCTGCGAGTGAACGATTGATCGAACGGCGACGTTGTGCTGCGATCGTGACGATCCGCGCGGCGTTCCGGGTTTCGGCACCGCATCGACGTGCGCTCTTGTAGCGTACTGCTGCGGTGACGGTGGGGGACGTGTCGGTCATGTTGCCCTTTCCGGACCGTCTGCCGACAGGACGTCTGCAGACGAGCCCCCAGGGATGGGTTTACGGCGTGTCCGGAAAGGGCAACATGACCGACGCGTCCGCCGCGACGGGGCGAGTCACTCGCGCTCTTCGAGGACGACTTCGGCTTCCTGCAGGTAGTGGCCCTGCATGTACGCGGCGCCGAGCTGGAACAGCACCGCCATCGTGTTCGCGTCCTCGACGCGCTCCGCGATCGTCAGCACCTTGCGCTTCTCCGCCGCCTTGATGAACCCGCGCACCTTCTCCTGCAGCGCCTGATTCGTCGCGAGGCTCTGCATCAGCGACCCGTCGATCTTCAGATACTGCAGCGGCATCTGCGTCAGCACGCGCATCGGATCGCGGCCGATGCCGAAATGCTCGATCGCGAACGAGAAACCGAGCGCCTTCAGCTGCTCCGCCAGCGCCTTCGTCTGCTTCAGATACTGCGTGACGTCCTCTTCGCTGATCTGGAAGCAGATCTTCGTAGGCGACACGCCGGAGGCCTGGACCTGCTTGCCGAGCCAGTCGAGCAGCGTCCCGTCGAGCATCGACTCGTGCGACAGCTTCACGAACACGCCGTCGAGCTGCTGCTTCCTGCAGAACTCGAGCGTCGCGCCGATGACCCAGCGATCGACCGCGCGCAGCAGCTTGTTGCGGCGCGCCGCGTGGATGAAGTCCGCAGCCGGCACCTCGTCGCCCTGCTCGTCGACCATCTTCAGGACCGTGTCGTACAGCACTTTGGGATCGCCGGACAGGCTCGCGATCGGCAGGTGCGCGAGCTTGAAGCGATTCTCGACGAGAGCCGCCTTGATCTGATGCACCCAGATCTGGTCGAAGCGCTGAATCTGCGTGCTCTCGTCCGACGTCTCCTCGAGCACGGCCTGGTTGCCGCCGCGCTGGCGGCCCCGCTGATTCGCCTTCTCCGCGTCCGCGACCAGCGCCTCGACGCGGTCCGTGCCGGGGCCGACCTCGGCGATGCCGATCGTGCAGCTGATCGACAGCGTGTTCTCCGCGACTTCGAAGATGTGATCGGAGATCTGGCTCACCGCGTGCTCGGCCCACGCCTCGACGTCCCGCAGCGTGCCGCGCTCGAGGAGCATCGTGAACACGTTGCCGCCGAAGCGGCCGCACAGGTCCTTGGCGTGTGCCGTGGCGCGGAGGATGTCCGCGATCTTGACGAGCAGGTCCTCGCTGGCGAGAGGGCCGACTTCGTCCTCGATCTCGCCGAACTTGTCCGGGCGGATGTACGCGAGCGCCCGCACGCCGCCGCGGTTCGCGCTGGTCAGGCGCTTCGTCAGGAGCTCGATGAACCGGCGGCGGTGGTAGAAGCCCGTCGTCGGGTCCTTGTGCACGGTCTGCTCGACGAGATCTTCCGGCGCGGATCGCTCCGGCGTCTCTCTCGGGACGCTGAGCTTGACGCCGGGCTCGCCGTCGTGGGTCGTCGGCTCGAGCAGCAGGCTCAGCGAGGAGATCGAGCCGTCGCGCATCAGGATGCCGACCTTCAGCGGCTCGCCCTTCCACTGATTCTTCAGGCACGCGACGACGGCGCCCTTGACCGCCGCCTGGCTCGGCACGTCGAACAGGTCCATCAGCGGAGCGTCGATCGCGTCGGCGCTCGACATGCCGAACAGCTCGGCCCAGGCCTGGTTCGCTTCGACGACGATGCCTTCCTGCACGTACGCGATCGCGTCGGCGGCGCCGGCGAGAAAATCCTTCAGCTGCTTCTTGTACTGCGACGCGGAATGCAGCGTCGTGTTCAGCGCCTGCTCGAGCCGGTACGAGCGCATCTCGCGCTCGGCGACGGCAGCGAGCCGCTCGCGTCGGGCCGGCGACACGAGGTCCTGCGCGCCTTCGAGCAGCGCCTCGGTGATCGCGTTCTCATCCGCGGCGCTGCGGATCACGAGCAGCGGGACGGTGCCGCCGGCCTGCTGCCTGAGCTTCGCGACGTCGCGGATGGGAACGGAGAACCGGTCCGCGTAGTACCACAACAGCTGCGGGCGGACCTTGGCGATCGCCTCCTCGAGCGCGTCGACGCGCTTCAACCAGCTGCAGCGCACGGGATGCCCCGCATCGCGCAGTGTCCTGTTGATCAGCTCCACGTCGTCCTCGGCGGTCGTCAGGACGAGCAGCGGCACCGGAGCCTGGGGCATATTCCTTTCCTGGTCTAATTAACGCCCCGTGTCCGCGCGCGACGGCGGACCGGGCGGGCATTCTAGCATTCGACCCCGCGGCGGGCCGTACTTGGGTCACGGCGCACCGGTGCGATCCATGCTAGCCGGAAGGGCCGTCGCCTCGGCGGCAATTTCGCCGAAGCTTCGCGGGGATCGTGCCGGCGTCACGCGACGACGGCCGTCTTGCTCGGGCGGCCGGGGATCTCCCGCACGAGTCGCGGAACCAGATAGCCCGGCAGGCGCGCCGTCAGCTCCCGATGCAGGTCGAGCGCCCGTTGCGCTTCGACGTCGAAGTGCGCGGCACCCGCGACCGGATCGAGCAGGTGCAGGTAATACGGCAGCACGCCGAGATCGAACACGCGCTCGCACAGCGCCGCGAGCGCGTCGGCGTCGTCGTTGACGCCGCGCAGCAGCACGGCCTGGTTCAGCAGCGTGACGCCGGCACGGCGCAGCGCGCCGAGCGCTCCGGCCACGCTGGCGTCGAGCTCGTTCGCGTGATTCGCGTGGACGACGACGACGCTCGCGAGCGGCGTGCGCTCGAGGATCTCGAGCAGTCCGCCGTCGACGCGCTCCGGCAGAACGATCGGAAAGCGGGTGTGGATCCTGAGCCGGCGCACGCTGCCGAGCTCCGCAAGCGCATCGACGAGCGTCGCGATGCGCCGGTTGCCGAGACTCAGCGGATCGCCGCCGCTCAGGATGACTTCGCTGATGCTGGTATCGGCGCGCAGTCGTTGCAGGGCCGGCTCCCATCCCTGTTGAAGCGCCGATTCTTCGCCGTACGGAAAATGCCGGCGAAAACAGTATCGGCA
>JAFGNC010000107.1 GCA_016927175.1 Gammaproteobacteria bacterium
ACGCCCGTTCGCCGCGCGCGGAATCTCGGTCAGCAAACCTTCGGCGCCGGCGCTCGCGGTCGCGACCAACGCAAGCGCCGCGAGGATCACGCGCTGCAACGTCATTCGCCGCCCCCGTCCGGCACCGGCGTGCCCTCGAAGAACAGCGCGCGCCCGTCGGCAAACTTGATGTCGCGGCCGACGGCGCGGTGCGACCCATCGCGCGCCTGGTAGCCGCGGATCGTCAGCTCCGAGCCTATCGGGATCGAGCGTTTGGTGATGCCGCGCCGGACGAGCGCGTTCGGGCTCCCGCCCTCGATCATCCACGTGACCGCTTCACCGTCGTCCCCGACGACCTCGACGTGGATCCAGGAGTGCGGGTTGATCAGCTCGACTTTCGTAACCGTGCCCTCCAGCGACACCGGGTTCTCGACGGAGAACTCCGTGGAGAACGCGTGGTGCGCCTGCACCGCCGTGATGGCCAGTGCGCCCGCTGCCCCGATCGAGACCAGTGTGGCAAATCGCATCTACCGCTTCCCCCAGGATGAGTACTTTCTCGAATAATGCCTGATTTCGGGCCCGATCGCCTGCGCTCGGGGGACCCCCTCTCGCCGCGCCGCGGGCTCGACACGACCGGGCCGCGCCGGGACGTTGCTGGAACGGCAGTCAAACGTACATTCGCCGCACATGTGACCCCGCCGGCTATGCCGATCGGGCGCACTGCGCATATAGAATCGAGCCTTCGTCCCGGATTCCCGGAACTCAATGCAAGGGGGAACAACGGTGGTCAAGAAGCTAGCACTGGCCGCGCTCTGCGGATCGTCCCTGTGGGGCACCGCGATGGCGCAGGATGCCGGAACCGTCATCGCGAACGCGCAACGCGCATTAGGCAACGTTCGATCCATCACGTACTCGGGCTCGGCGCGGGACGTCGCGTTCCAGCAGTGCGGAGCGAACGCCACGCAGTTCATCTGCTACGGCACGCACGACCCGATGCGCCCGATCACGGAATACGTCCGGGTCATCGATCTCGAGGCGCCGACTTCGCGCCACACGGGCAACACGAGGAATATCGGCCCCGGCGGGTCGACGACGATCGTCCCGAGGACGTTCTTCCAGCAGGTCACGCCGGAGCAGGCGGACGCCTCGCAGCCGTGGGGCCAGTCGCTCGAGTTCTACATCACGCCATGGGGGTTCCTGAAGGGCGCCGCCGAGAATGACGCGATTGCGAGCCGGGAGCGGGTCGACGGCAGGAACTACACGATCCTGAGCTGGAGCCCCGAGGTCACGGCGCCGTCGGGCAAGGAGTACACGATCAACGCCTACGTCAACGACGAGAACCTGATCGAGCGCGTCGAAACCTGGCTCGGCGAGAACATCATGGGCGACATGCACATCGTCGCCACGTACTCCGGCTGGCGGGACTTCGGCGGCGCCATGGTGCCGACGGAGATCGTGCAGACCCGCGGCGGCTGGCCGTTCTTCGAAGTCGACGTCAAGGACGCTCGGGGCAACCCGCCCGACCTCGCCTCGCTCGCGCCCGCGCCCGCCGAGCGGCCGGGAGGCTTCGGCCCCCCTGCAACCGAGTTCGACATCGAGAAGGAGCAACTCGGCGACGGCCTCTACCGGTACACGACCGGCCAGGGCAGCTACGACTCGCTGGTCGTGGAATTCGAGGATCACATCATGATGCTCGAGGCCGGGCAGAGCCAGGCGCGCGCGCAGGCTTACGTAGACGAGATCAAGCGGCAGTTTCCGGGGAAGCCGATCCGGTACGTGATGGTCACGCACCCGCACTCCGACCACACGCCGGGGCTGCCGGTGCTGGTCGCCGAAGGTGCGACGATCATCACGCACGAGAACAACCGCGAGTTCCTCGAGCGGGCGCTGAACACGCCGCGCACGCTGCTCGACGACGCCCTCGCCCGGAATCCGCGGCACGCGGTCGTCGAAGGCGTCGGGGACATGCGCTCGTACACGGACGGCACGCGCACGGTCGAGTTCTACCACGTCTTCCCGGCCCCGCATTCGAACGGCCTGCTGGTCGCGTACTTCCCCGAGGAGAAGATCCTGTTCCAGGGCGACTTCTCGGTGAATCCGGGGGAGCCTGCGAACGATCACGTGAAGGCGCTCGCCGCGGCGCTCGACAAGCTCGACATCGACTACGAGCGCTACATCAACGTGCACGCGTCCGCGCAGCCGCAGACCAGGCAGGACGTCATGGAGGCGCTCGCCCGGCAGCCCGGTAACGAGTAAGAGTAACGATCGCGGTAGCGTGAGCGGTCGCCGGCTCGGACCGGCTTCGCAGCTCACCTTTCTTCCACGGCAGGCGGGGGTCGCGCAGCGCGCGGTCCCCGCTTTTTCTTTTCCGCGGGCGCTCTTTTTTCCTACAGGCGCCGCATTTTACGGGCTCCGCCGGCGGACGCGTTACGAGCGCGCCTCTCCGGGCTTCAGCTCTCCGTCGGTGCGCAGGCCTGGCGCGGCCGGCTCCGCCAGCTCGCGCTCACCCGCCATCGCATGGTCGACCTCATGATCCCGGAGCGTGTCGAGGTGCATCAGCCGCTTGATCAGCGGCGAGATCAGGATCACGGAGACGCCCGTCGCCACGGCCACCCAGCCGACCGTCGTATAGACGTCGAGCACGACCTCCTTGGCGGCGCCCTCGCCCGTCGCCTCCTCGGCGCCGGTCGCCGCGGCGATCAGGCCGGCGGCGAAGTTGCCGGTGGCGGATGCGAAGAACCAGGTGCCCATGATCAGGCTCGCCATGTGCGCCGGCGCAAGCCGGTTCATCGCGGACAGACCCACCGGAGACAGACAGAGCTCGCCGGTGGTGTGCAGCAGGTAGATCAGGAAGACGAAGATGACCGGCGTCAGGTCCTCGATGCCGACCGCGTAGGCGCCGGCGACGAGGACCAGGAACCCGCCGCCGAGCTGCACCATCGCCAGCCCGAACTTCGCCGGCGTGGACGGCTCGAGCCCTCGCCGGCCGAGCCATGTCCACAGCCAGGCGAAAAGCGGTGCGAGCAGGATGATGTAGATCGGATTGATCGACTGGAACACGGCCGCTGGAACGCCGGCCCGATCCACATACCGATCGGTGAACAGGTTCAGCGACGACCCCGCCTGCTCGAACAGCGCCCAGAACAGAATCGAGCCGACGATCAGGAACATCGCCGCGAAAATGCGGTCGCGGTCCTCGCGCGCGAGCTTGAAGGACGCATGGGAGAGCACGTAGACCACCAGCACGGCGCCGAAACCGCCGAGAAGCCAGCCGACCAGCTCCTGGAACTGGATCAGCGCCCAGCTCACGACCACGGCCGCTACGCCCGTCGCGTACAGCACCCATTCGAACTTCATGCCCGCCACGCGCGATTCGAGACGCGCCGGATCGCGTGATTCACCGTTCCCGAGCAGCCACGGCCTGCCCCAGACGAAGACGACGAGACCGAGCAGCATGCCGACGCCGGCGGCACCGAAGCCGTAGCTCCAGCCATAGGTCTGGCCGAGATAGCCGGCGATGATCGTGCCGAGCGCCGCACCCACGTTGATGCCCATGTAGAAGATCGTGTAGGCGCCGTCGCGGCGGACGTCCGTGCGCGGATAGAGCTGGCCGACGATGACCGAGATGTTCGCCTTCAGAAAGCCCGACCCGACGATGATGAATGAGAGCGCGAGCCAGAACACGTTCATGATCGGATCGCTCTGCCCGCCCGAGCCTTCGAACGCCATCAGGAAATGGCCGACCGTCAGCAGCACCGCGCCGAACTGCACCGCCTTGCGCTGGCCGAGCCAGCGGTCGGCCAGATAGCCGCCGAGGACGGGGGTGATGTAGACGAGCGCGGTGTAGGCGCCGTAGATGACGGACGAGCGCTCGTCCGAGAAGAGCCAGTGCTGAGTCAGGTAGAAGATCAGCAGGGCGCGCATTCCGTAGTAGGAAAAGCGCTCCCACATCTCGGCGAAGAACAGGACGAACAGTCCGCGGGGGTGGCCGAGCCACGTCTTCTCGCCTTCGGCAGGATGGGTCGTTGCCATCAGGTATTACACTCTCCGAGGGTTCGGGCCGGCCGCGGCCGGTGCTCGTTGGTCACAACCTAGCGCGAGCCGGGCGGTCTGTGAAGTGCCTGGGCCGCCCGCCCGCGTCGCGGCTTACCCCCCTTCCGCGATGCGCTTCATGTTTTCCAGCGCGGTGGCGAACATGCCGCGGCGCCGCTCGATATCGGCTTCCTTCGCGGCCTGATCCGGCTTGTCCGAGATGTCGTAGACGAGCGTGTAAAGGATCTTCGACGTGCCGGCGCTGACGGGCTTCGCTTCCATGAAGCCGTGGTAGAGGTTGTAGAACTGCCCCTCACGGGCCGGCTGGGTGTAGCCGTAGGAGAGATCCGTCTGCGCGACGAGCACCTCCGTGACGCGGCCGCCGGCGAGCACGCGCACCGTGCCCATTCCTCCGTCGCCGGATGTGATCTCGCAGTCGACGTCGAGCCATTCGCCGATGTCGCAATAACCGCCGACGGCGGCCCAGACCTCCTCGGCGGGCTTCGCCACGTCGATCTCCATCTCGAGCGTGACGTACTCGGGTTCGGCCAGAGCAGAGGCAGTGACGACGGTCGCGCCGAGCGCGACGAGCATTTTCTTCATGGTTTTTCTCCCGGGCAGTGACGGCCGCGGACCGCGGCACGACGCAATGCTAACGCAGCGCCTGCGCGGGCTCATCCTGTCGGCGGCCGGCTGGACGTCGATCGAGGCGATGAGATCCGTACGGAGTTCACGGCCGAGGATCCGACGCCGCCGACAGCTTCATTCGCACGTGAAGCTCGCGGCGGATTCGACATCGCCCGAGCCCGAGTACCGCGGCACCTGCGGCCACGCGCACAACGGCCGCGAGCGATTCGCTCTCCAGTCCGACGGCCGCTCGGGGTTGTCGGCGCGCGCGGTCGCGGTCACCTCCGCGGGCGGGCGGCCGTGCTCGACCCAGCCGACCAGGGCGCTGAAAAGATCGAAGCGATCCGTCGCGGGACCGCCGCCGCAATGCGCCATGCCCGGCACGGGATAGAAACGCGCGAACTCGCTGACGTCGCCGCCGTTGTTGGCTGCGAGCTGCTCGTACCAGCCGACCGTCGCGGAAATCGAGAACGCCCCGTCGCTCGCGCCGTGGTAGACGATGACCTTGCCGCCCGCGGCCTGAAGCTCGGCCAGCTTCGGTTCGCGCCAGTCGGCGGGCGCCATGAAGTCCATCGCCGCCAGCGGATAGCGTGACGTGGTCGCGAAAATCTTCGGCGCGTCGCGATCGAAGTCGAATGCGCGCAGGTACTCGAGCAGGCCCTCGGCGGTGCCGTCGACGCGGGTGGGAGGCGTCGTGAAAACCTGCGCGAGCGAGCCCGCTCCGAGTGTCGCGATCAGCGGCAGACCGTCGAGGCCGGGGATCGCGCTCTCGAGCTTCCACGCGCGCCAGTCGTTCGACGCGAGGCCGGCGTCGTACCACCACGACGCGTACAGCGGCCGGCCGTCGCTTCCGGACGGCCCCGCGAACGAGCGCGCCAGCGCCGCGACCTGCGTGTCGCCGAGACACTCGCCGCCCTCCCGCGCGCTGCAGCTCAGCTGCCGGACGTCGAACGCCTCCTGACACGCGGCGAGCGCACCGACGATGCCGTCCGCCGCGCCGTCGAGCGCGTCGCACTGCTCGAGCACCGCGTCCGCCACGAGCCGCATGTCGTCGCGGGAGAACGCGCGGCGGACGTCACCCGCGACCTGCTCGAAGCTCTGCACGTCCCAGGCATGCTGCAGCCCCACCATCGGCAGGTTGTAGCCGGGCGCGCCCGCCAGGAAGCCGTCGAACTCCTCGGCGAGCCGCGTGGCGCCGACGAGCGCGTGCCGGCCGCCGTTCGAGCAGCCGACCATGTACGAGTATTCGGGGCGGCGGCCGTAGTAACCCTCGACGATCCGCTTCGCGATCGGCGTCAGCGTGACGTTCGCGGTGTAGCCGTAGTCGAGGCGTGCCTGGTGATCGAACCCGAAAAGGTTGCCGCCGACGAGACCCGCCTCCGGGTTCGCCTGGCCGTCGTGGCCGGAGTCCGAGCTCAGCACGGCATAGCCGCGCGCGAGCGCGTTGTCCGGCTGATTGCCTTGCAGGTTGCCGTAAGCCGGCACGACCGCGCCGTCGTTGCCGCCGTTCACCTGGTGGAAATAACGGCCGTTCCAGTCGTCCGGCAGCCGCATCTCGAAACCGATTGCGTAAGGCCTGCCGTCCTGGCCCGTGCGCTCGTTCACCGCGGCGCGCACCTGGCAGTGCGGCGGCGCGCGCTCGTCGTCGGTGACCGCGGCCGCCGACACGATGCGCGTCCCGGGCAGATCGAGCCGCGCGAAGGCCGCTGCGTCGCAGGTTGCGCCCGGCTGCGCCTGCGCGTGAGCCGCGATGAACGGGATGGCGAACGCCGCGGATGCGGCGAACGCGGCGCCGGCGCCGGGGCGGCGGCTCGAACGTCTGTGTCCAATCATGGTCCCCCCTTCGAGTGTGACGGTACTTGCCGATTCTTCTTCGGTGCTCGCGGCCGCCTGCCGCGTACAGTCTAACTCCGCCCCGCGCGCGCGGACGCCGCCTCCGCGAGCAGAATCGCGCCGGCGAGTCCCGACCGCTCGCCGAGCCCCGGAGCGACGATGACGCGCTCGAGCGACGCGGCCTCGGCGCCGACGCTCGGGTAGCCGTTCAGCACGCGAGATGCGCTGTCGCGAATGAAGGGAAGCAGCTCCTCGCAGCGCATGACGCCCCCGCCGAACACGATGCGCTCGGCCGACAGCGTCAGCGTCACGTTCGCCGCCAGCTGCCCGAGATAGTGGCCGATCAGCTCGGCCGCTTCG
>JAFGNC010000108.1 GCA_016927175.1 Gammaproteobacteria bacterium
CCTCGACGTGCGCGACGACTTCTTCGAGCTCGGCGGCCACTCGCTGCTGATCACGCGCACGGCCGCCCGGATCTTCGGCACTTTCGGCATCGAGCTGCCGTTCCGCACGCTGCTCGAGAAGCGCACGGTGGCCGAGCTCGCCGAGGCCGTCGACGAGCTTTGCCGCGGGCCCAGCGCCGCGGTGACGCCGCTGCGCCCAAGACCTCGCGGCGACCAGGCGCCGCTGTCTTTCGCGCAGCAGCGTCTGTGGTTCTTCGAGCAGCTCGAGCCGGGCAGCGCCGCCTACAACATCCCGGGCGCGGCGGCACTGGACGGTGAGCTCGACGTGACGGCGCTCGAGCGCACGTTCACCGAGATCGTGCGCCGCCACGAGATATTGCGGACGCATTATCCGGACAGCGGCGGCAGGCCGGTGGCAGTCGTGTCGGCCCCGCGGGACGCGCGTCTACCGGTCGCCGATCTGCGCGGTCTGGCCGCGCCGGGCCGCGACGTCGCCGCGCGCCGAATCGTCAACGATCAGGTACGGCGGCCATTCGATCTCGACGAGGGTCCGCTGCTGCGCGCGGGTCTGCTGCGTCTCGACGATCGGCGCCACGTCCTGTGGCTGTGCATGCACCACATCGTCGCCGACGCATGGTCGATCGACCTGCTCGTTCACGAGGTCGGCACGCTGTATGCCCACTTCACGCGAGGCGGGTCCGTGACCGCTTCGGCCGCTGACGCTGCGCTGCCTCTCGAGCCGCTTCCGCTGCAGTACGCGGACTTCGCCGCGTGGCAGCACGAGAGCCTGACCCCCGCGGTCGTGGAGCGGTTGTCGTCTTACTGGCGGCGGCAGCTCGCCGGAGCGCCGCAACGGCTCGAGCTGCGCGCCGCGCGCCCCCGTCCCGCATCGGGATTGCCGCGCGGCGCGAAGCGCGCGCTGGCGCTGCCGGAATCGGTCGCGGCCGGCGCCGCCGCGCTCGGTCGGCGCGAAGGGGCGACGCTCTTCATGACGCTGCTGGCCGCATTCGAAGTGCTGCTGGCGCATCACACCGACAGCACGGACATCGTCGTCGGCACGAACACCGCCAACCGGACGCATCCGCAGACGGCCGGCCTGATCGGGTTCTTCGTGAACCAGCTCGTGCTGCGGACGAGCCTCCGGGGCGATCCGAGCTTCCGCGAGCTGCTCGCGCGGGTTCGTGAGACCGCACTGTCCGCGTATGCGCACCAGGACCTGCCGTTCGAGCAACTCGTGGCCGACCTGCGGCCGGAGCGCGCCGGTGCGTCCTCGCCGCTGTTTCAGATCAAGTTCGAGCTGCGCGAAGCGGCGGAGCGCGTGCTGAGGCTGCCGAGCCTCAAGCTGACTCCGCTCCCGACCGATCACGTCGTGGTCCGGCACGACCTGCACATGATCGTGTCCCGCGATCGCGCCGGAATGTCGGCTGCGCTGCTGTACGACGCGCGGCTGTTCGACGAGGGCACCGTCGCCGGTCTGCTCGAGGATTACGCGGTGCTGTCGGAGGCCGCCGTGACGCAGCCGGAGTCGACGGTCACGGATCTGTGCGAGAGGCTCGCGCAGCGGCGCAGCGGCCAGCGCATCGCCGCCGCGCGGTCGCTGCAGGCCCTGAGCAGCCAGATGCTGAGCCGCCAAATGCCGAGCAGTCGAACGCCGAGCAGTGAGACGCCGCGCTCCCGGCGCCGGCGGGCGGCGGGCGCGTGACGGCGAGCGCGCGAGGATAAGGGAAGGAAGACGGATGCCGACCAGACACTTGCTGACCCTGACCGCCATCGGCGGCGACGCGCTCGAGCGGCTGATCGCACGCGCGGTCGAGCACGGTGCGGCCGAGCGGGCCGCCGAGCCGACGCTCGACGGCCGCATCGTCGGGATCTACTTCCGCAAGCCTTCGACCCGCACCCGCAGCGCGTTTACCTCCGGGGCGCTGCGCCTCGGCGCAAAGGTCATGACCTTCGGGCCCGACGATCTTCAGCTCGCAACAGGCGAGACGCTGGAGGACACGGCGCGGGTCCTGTCCGGCTACATGCACGCGCTCGTCGTGCGCAGCAACGGACCGCTCGCCGAGATGCGCTCGCTCGCGTCCCAGGACCGCATGGCGCTGATCAATGCGATGAGCGATTGCGAGCATCCGACTCAGGCGATCGGGGATCTTGCGGCGCTGAAGGAGCGCTTCGGCCGGCTCGAGGACCTGCACGTGCTGTACGTCGGCGAAGGCAACAACACGGCGGCGGCCCTGGCGTACGCGGTCGCGCGAACGCCGGGCATGCGCATCACGTTCGCGACACCCGAGGGCTACGCTCTGCCGGACGCGGTCGTCGAGGCGGCGACAGAGGCGGCGCGGGCGCACGGCGCAGACGTCCGCCAGCAGCACGGCGCGGACGATCTCCCGACCGGTGTCGACGCCGTATATGCGACCCGCTGGCAGACGATGGGTGTGCCGCACGCCGATCCCGGCTGGCAGAGCGCGTTCGCACCATACCGCGTCACCGCGCGGTTGCTGGAGCGCGTCGGCAAGGCCGAGACGGTGTTCATGCACGATCTGCCCGCCGTGCGCGGCGAGGACGTGGACGACGACGTGCTCGACGGCGGCCGCAGCCTCGCGTGGCGGCAGGCGGAGCACAAGATGTTCGGCGCGATGGCCGTGCTCGAGCGGTGCCTGACGGATCTTCTGTGAAACCGAGCGGCGGCGCGTGCGAGCCGTGGGGAGGTGAAACATGGCTGACGGCTTGTTCGGCATCATAGGCAACACGCCCCTGGTGCGCCTGACACGCGTGATCGACGCGCCGTTCCGTCTGTTCGGAAAGCTCGAGGGGGCGAACCCCGGGGGCAGCTCGAAGGACCGTCCGGCCGCGAACATCCTTCGGCACGCGATGCAGAGCGGCGCGATCGACGGCAACAGCGTCGTCATCGAGTCGAGCTCCGGCAACATGGGCATCGGGCTCGCGCAGGCCTGCGCGTACTATGGGCTGCCATTCATCTGCGTCGTCGACCCGAAAGCGACGAAACAGAACCTGAGGATCCTCGAAGCCTACGGCGCGCGTATCGACCTGGTCACGTCGCCCGACCCCGAGTCGGGCGAGTTTCTCGTCGCGCGGCTGAAGCGCGTCAAGAGCCTGCTCGCGTCGATCGACAACAGCTTCTGGCCGAATCAATACGCCAACGAGTGCAACGCCGGCGCTCACTACAGGACGACGATCGAGGAGATCGTCCGCGACCTCGGCGGCGAGCTGGATTATCTGTTCTGCGCGACCAGCACGTGCGGCACGATCATGGGCTGCGCTCAGCTGATCCGCGAGCGCGGCATGACGACCAAAGTCATCGCCGTCGACGCCGTCGGCAGCGCGATTTTCGGCGGCGAGCAGGCCGACCGCCGGATTCCCGGTCTCGGCGCCGGAATCAAGCCGCCTTTGTGTCAGACGGAGCTGATCGACGACTGCATACACGTCAGCGATCTCGAGTGCGTGATCGGCTGCCGCAGGCTCGTGCGGGACGAGGCGATTCTGGTCGGCGGCTCGTCGGGCGGCGTGCTGATGGCGATCGAAAGCATGAAGCACCGCATTCCGCCGCGCTCGACCTGCGTCGGGGTCTTCGCGGACCGCGGCGAGCGCTATCTCGACACCGTCTACTCTGACGAGTGGGTCAGCGGCCAGTTCGGCAACGTGCTCGGTCTTTGGCAGCCGTGGGAGGATGAGCCGTGTCTGGCCGCGACATCCTGATCGTCACCGGGCGCGAGGTGCGGGCACTGCTAGACGGTGCCGAAGGCCGGATCATCGACGCCGTCAGGCGCGCATACATCACGCACGCGCGGCACGACAGCGCGCTGCCGCACTCGACGTTTCTGACGTTTCCGAACAATCCGCACGACCGGATCATCGCGCTGCCGGCCTATCTCGGGGGCGGCTGCAATACCGCCGGCGTCAAGTGGGTCGCATCGTTCCCGGGTAACGTCGCCCGGGGCGTCGAGCGGGCCTCGGCCGTCGTCGTGCTGAACTCGATGGAAACGGGGCGGCCGCGGGTCGTGCTCGAGGGCTCGCTGATCAACGCGAAGCGCACTGCGGCGAGCGCCGCGCTCGCCGCGCTGACGCTGCACGAGCCGTTCGTCGAGCGGGTCGCCGTGATCGGCTGCGGCGTCATCAATTTCGAGGTCGTACGCTTTCTGCTTGCAAGCTTCCCGGCGCTCGCGTGCGTCGTCGCCTACGACCTCGATCCGCGGCGGTCCAAGCGCTTCGCCGAGCAGTGCAGGCAGCTGCCGAACCCGCCGGACGTCCGCACCGCGGAAGACGTCGACGCGGCGCTCGGGGCCGCGCCGCTGATATCGCTGGCGACGACGGCGACCGTGCCGCACATCGCGGACCTGTCCGCGTGCGAGCCGGGCGCGACGATCCTGCACGTGTCGCTCAGGGATCTGTCGCCGGAAGCGATCCTGTCGGCGACGAACGTCGTCGACGACGTCGACCACGTGCTGCGTGCGGCCACGTCCGTGCATCTCGCCGAGCAGCGGACCGGTCACCGCGACTTCATTGCGGGCACGCTCGGCGACCTGCTGCTCGGGACCCTGCGCCTCGACGACCGCGAATCGCCGGCCGTGTTCAGCCCCTTCGGGCTGGGCGTCCTCGACGTCGCGGTCGGCAGCCTCGTCCACGACCTCGCGCGCGAGCGCGGCCTCGGCACCGTCATCGGGGACTTCCTGCCGGAGCCATGGGACGAACGCGTCGAAAGCCCGATCGCGGGCCACAGGACCGTGCACGCGGGTTTGAACCTCCAGCCGTGAAGGAGCTCGGCATGAACAATCGGACCGTCAGCGCGGGCACCGGCCGCCCGCCGCTCGGAGCGATCAAGCGCA
>JAFGNC010000561.1 GCA_016927175.1 Gammaproteobacteria bacterium
AGGCCTCCGAAAAAGGGGTCAGGGCCCTTTTCCACTGCCGCGCCGGTGCGTCCGTGCCGTCGCGGCGGAAAAAGGGCCCTGACCCCTTTTTCGGCTCTCTCGCTATTCGACCGACATGAAGTGCACGCTGAACATGCGGTCCTCGTCCGTCCAGGCCTTCTGCGGCGTGAAGCCGGCGCCGCGCGCCAGCGCCTGGAACTCCTCGAGCGAGTACTTGTGCGAGTACTCCGTGACGATGTGCTCGCCGCGGCGGAACGGGATGCTGCGCCCGGCGACCGTCACGGTCTGATCCTCGAGGCTGATCAGCCGCATCTCGATCCGACCCTCGGCCTCGTCCCACACGGCCTCGTGCCGGAACTTCGCGACGTCGAAGTCCGCTTCGAGCTCGCGGTTCAGCCGGTGCAGCACGTTCAGATTGAACTCCGCCGTGACGCCCTGGCTGTCGTTGTAGGCTGCGCGCAGGATCTCAGGATCCTTCCGCAGATCCACGCCGATCAGCAGCGCGCCGCCCGGCTTCGCCTCCTCACGCATGACCTCGAGCAGGTCGGCCGCCTGCGGCCGCGTGAAGTTGCCGATCGTAGAGCCGGGGAAGAACACGAGGTTGCGTCG
Organism: Gammaproteobacteria bacterium; assembly: GCA_016927175.1. Classification (GTDB taxonomy): domain Bacteria; phylum Pseudomonadota; class Gammaproteobacteria; order Steroidobacterales; family Rariloculaceae; genus ZC4RG20. The sequence continues at coordinate 610 of JAFGNC010000561.1, forward strand.
CGGCTCGACCGGATGCCTCGGCAGCTCGAACGGCTGCGTGAAGTCCGCGAACACCGGCTGGATGTGCACGTGCGGATAGTCGCGTGCGAGGTCCTGCGCCTGCTGCAGCAGGTAATCCGCCGAGATCTCGACCGGCACGTAAGCCGCAGGCTCCTCGAGCCCGTCGAGCAGCTGGCGGACCTTGACGTTCGAGCCTGCGCCGAACTCGATCACGGCCGCTTGCGGCCCGACCAGCTTCGCGATCTCAGCGAGATGCGCGTCCATGATCTTGAGCTCCGTGCGCGTCGGGTAATACTCCGGCAGCTCACAGATCCGGTCGAACAGCTCCGAGCCGCGCTGGTCGTAGAAATACTTCGGCAGCAGGCGCTTCTGCTCCGCGCGCAGCCCCGCCAGGATTTCCGCCCGGTCCTCCGCGACGTCCGGCGCCGTCTCGTTGGCGGTGGCAAGCTCGCCTATCGCTGTGCTCATGTCCGTGTCCTTGAATGTCAGTGAGGTGATCGAGCCCTGGCCGGCTGCGGCCGGCTACCGCTCCGCACGCCGCCGGCTCACGAGTCCTTCGCCAGCCGGAAGCCGAGGAACTGCCAGCGGTCGCGCGGATAGAAGAAGCTCCGGTACGTCGCGCGGATATGCTCCGCCCACGTCGCGCAGGAGCCGCCGCGCACGACCATCTGGTTGCACATGAACTTGCCGTTGTACTCCCCGAGCGAGCCGCCGAGCGGCCTGAAGCCGGGATAGGGCGCGTAGGGCGATGCGGTCCATTCCCAGACGTCGCCGAAAAGCTGCGCGACGGCGCCCCGCTCGCCGGAGGCGATCGGATGCAGATAACCGGCGTCGAGCAGATTGGCACCGGCGGCGACCGCGCTCCTCGTCTCGGGTTCGGCGATCCTGCCGCTCGTCTGCGACTCGGCGAGTCCGACGGTCGTCTCAGGCGCGTCGAGCGCGCCGCCCGACTCGGCCTCGGCGGCCGCGAGCTCCCACTCCGCCTCGGTCGGCAGGCGCGCACCGGCCCAGCGCGCAAACGCGTCCGCCTCGTAGAAGCTGACGTGGCAGACCGGGGCGTCGGGGTCGATCGGCCGCCAGCCGCCGAGCGTGAACTCCTGCTCGAGATCCTCGGACCAGCAAAGCGGCCGGTTCCAGCGCTCCTCGCGGATCGTGGACCAGCCGTCCGAAAGCCACAGCGCCGGCTCCGTGTAGCCGCGCGCCTCGATGAATCGACGGTACTCCGCGTTCGTGACGAGCCGGTGACCGAGCGCATGGTCGCGGACGAGCTCCTGATGCCGCGGCGTCTCGTTGTCGAAGCAGAATCCCCCGCCGCGGCTGCCGATCTCGAGCAGGCCGCCGCCGCGCGGCACGAACTCGAGCGGCGCGGCCTCGGCTGCAGGCGGTGCAGGAAGCTCGTCGTACGCGGGCCCGAGCGGGTTCGACAGGAATACGTGCTTGATGTCCGTCAGTAGCAATTCCTGGTGCTGTTGCTCGTGGTTGAGACCGAGCTCGACGAGGGCCTCGAAAGCGGCGTCACCTTCGCGCTCCGCGATCAGCGCCAGCATCGCCTCGTCCACCCGATTCCGGAATTCGAGGATCTCGGCGACCGTCGGGCGGCTCAGCAGGCCCCGCTGCGGCCGGCGGTACATCTCGCCGACCGTGTAGTAATAGGAGTTGAAGAGATAATCGTAACGGTCGTCGACGGCGCGGTAGCCCGGCTTGTGCTCCTTGAGGCAGAAGCGCTCGAAAAACCACGTGACGTGGGCGAGATGCCACTTCGTCGGGCTGACTTCCGGGATGGTCTGTACGACCTGGTCCTCGGGGGCCAGCCGCGAGGCAAGGGCGACGCTCGCGTTACGTATACGTTCGTAGCGGGCCGTCAGAGCCTCGGATCGAGACGCCGCGGCCGATGCCGAAAATGCAATGGCCATCGATGGTGCTTGACGCCCGTTAAGGGCAGGGCTGAATCGCCCTGCAAGGGTCGTTCCACCCTAACCGGACCGCTGCGGCCGTGTCAAAACGAGCGGCGGCGGGCTCTGCCTTGACTCCGG
>JAFGNC010000562.1 GCA_016927175.1 Gammaproteobacteria bacterium
AGCGCTCAGTGAAGCTCCCGTCGCCTCGCGACGGGACGAGGTGCGGGTCGGATCAGAGGCGCAGTCTTTGCGTCGTCAGATAGACGGGGCGGAGGATGACGGCGAGCGGCCGGCCCTGCGGCCGGGCCGTCGCGGGTGCAGATCGAGCGTCGGCAGGCGGGCTGCCGGGCGTGTGCGCAACGGGACGATCCGGCGCGCCGCCGGCCCCGATAGATGCCGGCGGGATCGCGTCGGCCCCGACCAGGAGACCGAGCGGCTCGAACGGGAGCCGCAGCGGCGCGCGCTCGTCGCTGCCGCGAGGCGCTGCCGCGCTGCCGGGCGCGGCCGCGCAGAGGCCTGCCTGGACGAGCACCGCGGCGAGCAGCGCGAGGAGGGCCCCGCTGTAACGTCTCAGTCTCAATGCACTTCCCGGACGTGAGACAGGCATTGTAGAGCGGCCGCGGCGCCGAAAGCACGCTTGCGTCGAGAACGCTCCGGGCGGTGCCGGGCTGCCCCGCCGCAGGACGAGGACATGCGGTACAGTTGCGCGCGTGAAGATCCACCTCGTCGACGGCACCTACGAGCTTTTCCGCCACTTCTATGCGGCGCCTTCCAGAGTCGGCGCAGACGGCCGCGAGGTCGGCGCCGTCCGCGGGCTGCTGCGCTCGCTGCTCGCCCTGCTCGCCGAGGACGGCGTATCGCACGTCGCGGTTGCGTTCGACCACGTGATCGAATCGTTCAGGAACGCTCTATATCCGGGCTACAAGACCGGCGACGGCATCGATCCGCAGCTCTACGCGCAGTTCGTTCCGGCCGAGGAGGCCTGCCGGGCGCTCGGTGTCGTGACGTGGGCCATGACGGACTTCGAGGCGGACGACGCCATCGCGACGGCGGCCGGAAAATTCTCGCTCGACGCCGACGTCGAGCAGATCGTGATCTGCTCTCCCGACAAAGATCTCGCACAGTGCATTCGAGACGGCCGCGTCGTATGCCTCGACCGGATGCGCCGCAGAGTGCTCGACGAGGACGGGGTGATCGAAAAGTTCGGTGTCGGCCCGGCGTCGATCCCGGACTGGCTCGCGCTGGTCGGCGATGCCGCCGACGGGTTGCCGGGCATTGCCGGCTGGGGCGCGAAATCCACGGCCGCGATACTCGGCGCCTACGGCACGCTCGAGCGGATTCCGGCGAACGAGGCCGACTGGTCGGTCAAAGTGCGCGGCGCTGCAAGGCTCGCGTCGGCGCTGCGGGAGCGGTTCGAGGACGCCCTGCTGTTCCGGCGGCTCGCGACGCTGCGTGCCGACGTGCCGCTGCAGGAGAAGATCGCCGATCTTCGCTGGCGCGGCCCGTCGGCAGCGGCACTCGCGGCGATCGGCGCGAACGCCGGCGACGCCGGTCTGCTCGAGCGGGCCGAAGCGCTGGCCTCTGCCCGCTGAACGGCCGCTTCACCCTTCGCCGGCGGGCGGCGCGTACTGGAAGACTTCCTCGAGCGGCACGGCGAAGACGGCGGCGATGCGGAACGCGACCTCGAGCGACGGCGAGTATTTCCCGAGCTCGATCGCGTTGACGGTCTGGCGCGTGACGCCGATCCGGTCGGCCAGCTCCTGCTGTGTCATCTCGTCGTGATCGAAACGGAGGCGGCGGATCCTGTTCGTGACGCACGTTCTCGCCACGTCAGACCCCGCGCCGGTAGTAGACGATGCGCGCGGCGAAGTTGGTCAGCTGCGCGATGACGAATGCGAGCAGAATGCCGTAGCCGACGGCGAACTGATTGGCGCCGTGATGCGTCGACAGCACGGCAGCGAACACGCCGACCACGAAGACGTAGTACGCGATGCGGACGGCCTTGATGTCGATCAGCCGCTCGCGCTCGTCTTTCGGCGTCCGCGCGTCCTTCGGCGAGTGGAGCGCGATCACGACGTGGGCGGCGATCTCGATCGCGAGCAGCGCCCCGATGAAGACGATCAGCATGTGCATCAGGGGCGGGTTCGGCGGCGGCGTCAGCGACCACGGCACGTGCAGGAACCACAGCGTCGCGACGACGAATATCGAGATCAGGGAGATCCAGGCGCTTTTCTCACGGAACGACATGGCTCATCCTCGCGTGTGCCCGGCGGCACGTAAAGCCGAATATACATAGAGTAAAATATATTGTACATCTCCGCTTTGTTCGAACGGGTTGCTGCCGGCGGCCGCAGCGCGGCGGCCGCGTCGGCCGGCGCCGGATTCGCCTGCGCACGGCCCCGCCATGGCTGACCGCCGCGGCGCCTCACCGGGTGAAGGCCCCGCCGTCGCGCCCGACCCGGACGCCGCGGCCGCCGGAAACGGCGGCGCCGGTGCCGTCGCGGCGGGCGCGCGCTCCGGCCGGCTCGCGTCGGTGCTGGTCGGCGCCGGCATCCTGCTGAGCCGGATCGCGGGTCTCGTCAGGGAGCGTGTCCTCGCCACGTATTTCGGCACGAGTCTGCAGGCGGACGTATTCAGCGCCGGCCTGCGGATGCCGAACGTGCTGCAGAATCTGCTCGGCGAAGGCACGCTGAGCGCGTCGTTCATCCCGGTCTACTCGGAGTTGCTCGGGCAGGGCAGGACGCGCGAGGCGGGTCGCGTCGCGGGCGCGATGTTCGCGCTGCTCGTAGGTGTGGCGGGCGCGATCGCGCTGATCGGCATCGTGCTCGCGCCGCTGCTGGTCACGCTGTTCACGCCGGGCTTCGAAGGCCAGCGCCGCGAGTTGACGATCGCGGTCGTGCGGATCGTGTTTCCGATGACCGGCGTGCTCGTGCTTTCGGCGTGGGCGCTCGGGGTCCTGACGAGTCACCGCAGGTTCTTCGTACCGTACTTCGCGCCCGTGCTGTGGAACGCCGCCATCATCGCGACGCTGATCGCTTTCGGCTCGCGAGTCGATCTCGATGCGCTGCTGATGGCGGTCGCCTGGGGTGCGCTGATCGGCGGGCTCCTGCAGTTCGGCATGCAGCTGCCGTGGGTGCTGCGCCTCGACCGCGAGATCGGAGTCCGCGGCGGCTTCGCGGAGCCCGGGTTCCGGGACGCCGTACGCAACGCCGGTCCCGCGATCCTCGGGCGCGGCGTCGTGCAGCTCAGCACGTACGTCGACATGATCCTGGCGAGCCTGCTCGCGATCGGCGCGCTGGCGCGGCTGCGTTACGCGCAGACGCTGTACGTGCTGCCGATCAGCCTGTTCGGCATCAGCGTCGCGGCGGCCGAGCTGCCGGAGCTGTCGCGCGAGCGCGGCGGGGCGATCACGGTTCTGCGCGACAGGACGGTCGGCGCCGTGCGCCGCGTCGCGTTCTACGTCGTGCCGAGCTTCGTCGCATTCGTGCTGCTCGGCGAAGTCTTCGTCGCGGGCCTGTACCAGGCGGGGGAATTCGGCGCTGCCGACGCGCGCATCGTGTGGCTGACGCTGGCGGCGTACAGCATCGGCCTGATCGCGTCGACGAGCACGCGGATCTATCAGTCGGCTTTCTTCGCGCTGCGCGACACGAAAACGCCGGCCAGGATCGCCGGCGTGCGCGTGCTGACCTCAGCGGCCGCCGGCGCGCTGCTCATGGTGCAATTCGAACCCGTTACGCTCGGGACGCTGGCGATTTCTGCAGGCGTGTTTGCGGATCTGAGCGTCGCCGGCTTGCCGCTCGGCCCGGTCGGGCTCGCGCTCGGCGCAGCGGTCGGCGCATGGGTGGAGTGGGCGCTGCTGCGCCGCAGGCTCGACGCCGAGCTCGGCCGCGTCGGCATCGGCGCCGGCATCGCCGCACGGACGGCGGCGGCATCGCTGATTGCGGCCGGCGGCGGCCTGGCCGCGCGCGCCGCGACGTCGAACGTCGATCCACTGCCGGCGGCGCTCGCGGTCGCCGCGGTATTCGGGGTGATTTACGTGCCCGTCGCGCGCCTGCTCGGACTGAGCGAAGCGCAGGTCTTCATCGATTCCGTCCGGCGCAGAGTGCTCCGCGGCCGCTGAGCATACGAGCGCGCGGACGCGGGCCGTGACGCAGCTCACGCGCGACGTCAATTCGCTCCGGCAATCTCCAGCTTTCTCGATGGAGCGAGTTGATCCCGGACCGCAGACTACCTCTCATCGAATGACGCGGAATCCGCCGCGCGGGAGAGGACACATGAAACTGCTCAACAGCCTCAGCCTCGGAGTTATTCTGGCCATGGCGTCGGCGGTTGCAGTCGGCGACAGCGCAGCCGAGATCATGGAGGAGATCGTCGTCACCGCTCCGTATCCGACTCATCTGATCATGGAAGAAATCGTCGTGACGGCACCGAAGCCCGTGAACGTGATCGAGGACTCGCTCGTCAATGTCGCCTCGGACCTGATCGAGCCCAAGTTCGATCTGCCGCTGTGAAGGCGATGCGGTAAGCGGGCGCGGAAGAACAAGGATTACCGGGCTACGAAGCACGACATCTGAAGAGGCCGAAGATTGAAAAGGTCTCGCCGAGCCGGCGGTCTGCGAAGGCCGCCGGCTCTTTTCTTATCTCCAGCGGAAGGGCCGAGCCCGGCTGCATCGATGACGGCAAAGCGATCGCGCATCGCAAGCCGGGGCCGATAGAATGCCGCCTCTATGACTGGCGGATCCACCACGACGACCGGCGAGCCCGAATCCCCCGCGGCCGCGTCGCCTTCTGCGCTCGCGCTGTCCGCCGGCACGGGCACGCTGCTGCTGTGGAGCGGCACGCCGATAGCGAACAAGGTCGCGGTCGGCTACATGGACGGCCTGACGGCCGGACTGCTCCGCTCGACGCTGGCGGGCGCCGTGGCGCTGATCGTCGCGTGTGCCATGCGGCTGCCGTTCCCGGAGCCGCTGCGCGATCGCGCGATGCTCGCGCTCGCCGGCATCGCCAGCTTCGCGGCCTGGCCCGTGACGCTCAGCATCGGCATGCAGTACACGACGGCGGGCCACGCCGCGCTGATTCTCGCGACGATTCCCGTCATCGCCGTGCTGATCGCCGCGGCGCTGGATCGCCATCCGCCGAAAGCCGGCTGGTGGCTCGGCGCGGCGGTCGCGCTGACCGGCTGCGCGGTCCTCGTGGCCGCTCGCGGCGAGCTGTTCGCCGCATCGCAGCGGGGCACGACGCTCGGCGGGGATCTGATCGTTTTCACGGGCGGGGTGATTTGCGCAGTCGGCTATGTCGCCGGCGGCAGGCTGTCGCCGCGGATAGGCACGGCGGCGACGACGTTCTGGGGCCTTTCGATCGCGATGATCGTTCTGGTGCCGTTTTTCCTGGCGGTGCAGCAGAACACGGCGTGGTCGCAGGTCGAGGTGAGCGGCTGGCTCGCGATGGGATGGATGTCGCTGCTGTCCTCGCTGGCGGCCTACGTGCTCTGGTTCTACGCCCTCGGCCGCGGCGGGATTCGCCGGATCTCGTCGCTGCTGCTCGTGATGCCCGCCGTGACGCTGCTCGGGGCGGCCGTGCTGCTCGGAGAGCCGCTGACGTGGCTGCTGCTCGTCAGCTGCGCGGCCGTGATAGCCGGCACTTACTTCGCGCAGCGGCACGCCGGATAGGCCGGGGCGGCCAGGCCGCCCGCAGTCGCTGCGGGCCGGCGCGGGGCCGCTGGGCTATCATGATCGGCGCGGCGGGACCGGCTCGGGGCCCGACGACGAGCGACGAACAGCAGACGAACGATCGACGGACAAGAACAAACGGGCGCCGATCGGACCGCATCCGGCGCGCGGCGAATCAGGGGAGGACGGTAATGATGCAGAAGCTACCTGTTGCATGGCTCATCGGTTTCGCGATGCTCGCCCTCTCGGCGTGCGACGGCGGCTCGGGCGGCGACGAGGATCCGGTGCTGCGGCCGGAGCCGGGCGGCACCGAGGAGGAGGACGCCGAGGGCGCGGCAGGCGCCGCCGCGGCGGCGCAAGCGCCGGAGCAGGAGGCGGGCAGCTGCGAGCCGGACGGGGAGCTCGAATACGTCTGCGGTCCCGTCAACGCCGAAGACATCGTGCAGCTCGGCGATTCGCGCTGGCTGATCGTGTCCGGCATGAGTGTCGCGGGGCAGGGCGAGTCGGCGCCGGGACGGCTCTACCTGGTCGATCACGAGCGCAGGACGCACGAGGAGTGGTTTCCGGCGGAAGATCCGGTCATGCGCGCCGACACGCAGACGTTCGCCGCCTGCCCCGGGCCGCTCGATACGCGGAATTTCTCGGCTCACGGCCTCGCGCTGGGCGAGCAAGCCGACGGCCGCTACAGGCTCTACATCACGAGCCATGGCGCGCGTGAGGCCATCGAGGTGTTCGATGTCGACGCGTCCGCCGACAGGCCTTCGATCGCATGGATCGGCTGTGTCGTGCTGCCCGAGCGCACGTTCGCGAACAGCGTCGCGATACTTTCCGACGGCGGGTTCGTCACGACGAAGATGATGGATCCGACGGCGCAGAACGGCTTCGCCGACATCATGGCCGGAGAGATCACGGGCAACGTCTACGAGTGGCACCCGGGCGGTGAGGTCGAAGCGGTGGAGGGGACCGAGATGTCCGGGGCGAACGGCATAGAGCTCTCGCCCGACGATCGGTACATGTACGTGGCCGCGTTCGGCTCGCGCGAGATCCTGCGTTTCGACCGCGAGGCCGACCCGATCGAGTCCCGCTCCGTCGAGATCGACATCCGGGCGGACAACCTGCGCTGGAGCGACGAGGGCACGCTGTACACGGTCGGCGGCAATTACGTGTCGCCGGACGAGTGCCAGGGGCCGCAGTGCGCGACGGGCTGGTCGGTCATCGAGATCGACCCGCAGACGCTGGAAGCGAGCCGCGTGGCCGGAGTCGACCAGGACGCGGCGCTGCAGGGCGCGAGCACCGCGTTGCCGGTCGGGGACGAGATCTGGGTCGGCACGTTCTCCGGCGATCGGGTCGGCTATCTGCCGAAACCGTGAGCTCGGCAGGTTGCGCCCGCGCCGCTCTGCGGCGGCACGCGCAGGCTTGCCGGTAGACAATCGCCGCCGCGGGCACGATGCTATGGACAGGATCCCAACGCCGTAATCGGCCGTCATCCGATGTACCGTATCGAAATGCGCCGCAGCCCGATGCGCCCCATCCCGGTGCGCCCGTCACGAATCCACCGCGGCTCGGTATGCCCGCCGCCGGCGGTCGCACCTCCGTTCCCGGCGGCAGCGGCGTGAAGGCTTTGAAATTCGCGCTGGCGGCCTGCGCCGCGCTGGCGTTCGCCGGGTGCGGCGAGGATCCCCTGACGGGCCTGATCAGGAACTGCGAGGCGCCGGACGACACGCTGCCGTTCAGCTTCGACGTGGGCGACCGCCGGCTCGTCGGCTTCATCGATCTGCCCGCGGGCCCCGGCCCGCACCCGGCCGTCGTGCTGATTCAGGGAGAGGGGCCGACCGACGTCATGCGCGGTGTCGGCGACTACGAGGCACTTCGCGAGGCTTTCCGCGAAGCCGGAGTCGCGTCGGTGGTCTGGGACAAAGCGGGCTCCGGCTGCAGCTCCGGCCAGTATCGAGGCATCGCGGATCTGTACCTGCGTTCGGACGAGGTCGTTGCGGCGGTCGCCGCGCTCGAGGCGCGCGAGGACATCGACGGCGGGCGGATCGGCGCGTGGGCCATCGACCAGGGTGGATGGGTCGCGCCGATGGCGGCCGTGCGCAGTGACGGCCTGTCCTACCTGATCGTCGTCGGCGGCCCCGGCAGGGATCCGGTTCACCAGCGCCTGTACCTGGTCCGCAGGAACCTCGAGCTCGAGGGCTATCCGGAGGAGGAGATCGACGTCGTCGTCGAGCGCCTGGACGAGGCGCTGCGGGCGATGGCCGACCAGGCGCCTTACGAGGAATACGTGCCGCTGATCGAGCACGCGGCCGCGCATCCGTTCATGGAGCAGCTGCTCGATCTGAATTCGGACATCCTGCCGGGCGTGCACCGTTACGACGAGCTGCGCAGCTCCGGCGCGCTCGATGTCTCGGCGCGCGTGTTCCTGGCCGCCGTAGACGTGCCGGTGCTGGCGCTGTGGGGCAAGCTCGATTCCAAAGTCGACTGGCGGGACAGCGTCGAAGCGTATAGGCAGGCCTTCGAGCCGCGCCGTGAGACGGACCTGACGGTACGGTTGTTCGCCGGCGCGAATCACGCGCTGTGCGAGGCGGAAACCGGCTCGCTGGCCGAGAGCCGCGGGCGCGGCTGCGAGCACGTCGACGGCTACGTCGACACGATGATCGGCTGGCTGCGCGAGCGCGGCTTCGCGCCGGGCGGCCCGCCCGCCGACGCGGCGGAGTCGCAGCTGACGAACGCGTCGCCCGAAGGCGCCGGACGACCCTGACCCCAACCCGATGGATCCTGTCAGCCAGGCCGCCTTCGGCGCGAGCTGGGCGCAGCAGGCCGCCGGCCGCGGCAGAACCGCGGCCGCCGCGGCAGTGGGCGGTGCTGCCGCGATGGCGCCGGACCTCGATACGCTGATCCGCTCGCCGACGGACCCTCTGCTGTTCCTCGAGTATCACCGGCAGTTCACGCACGCGCTGAGCTTCATCCCCGTCGGCGCGCTGCTGGTCGCCGTGCCGCTTTACTGGCTCACACGGCGCCGGCTCGGTTTTGCGGAGACCTACCTGTTCGCCTTCCTGGGCTACGCGAGCCACGGCCTGCTCGACGCGTGCACGAGCTACGGGACACAGCTGCTGTGGCCGTTCTCCGATACGCGGGTGGCGTGGAGCAACGTCTCGGTCGTGGACCCGTTGTTCACGCTGCCCGTGCTCGGCCTCGTCGCACTCGCGGCCGCGCGGCGCCAGCCGCGTTACGCCCGCCTGGCGTTGATGTGGGCGGCGGCGTATCTGACGCTCGGGGTCGTTCAGCGCGAGCGCGCCGAGGCGGCCGGCGCCGACATCGCGGCGAGCCGCGGCCACGTGCCGCAACGGCTCGAGGCGAAGCCGGCGCTAGCGAGCCTGGTGCTTTGGAAGGTCATCTACGAGCACGACGGACGCTACTACGTCGATGCGGTCCGCACAGGCTTCGACACGCGCGTGCACGCCGGCGACAGCATCGAGAAGCTCGATCTCGCGAAGCACTTTCCGTGGCTGGACCGAAGCAGTCAGCAGGCGCGCGACGTCGAGCGCTTCAGACGGATCTCGGACGGCTTCCTGTCGCCGGACCCGCGCGTGCCGGGGCGCATCGTCGATCTGCGCTATTCGATGGTCCCGAACGAGATCGACGCATTCTGGGCCGTCGTGCTCGACTCCGGCGCGGCGCCCGACGAGCACGCGGATTTCGTTACGACACGCGAGCGCGCGCCGGAGCAGGCGGTGCGGCTGCTCGACATGATGTTCTGAAATCCTACGGCGACGGCGACGGCCGACCGGACGCGGCCGTGCCCGGCGCTACTGCTGCTTCTCGTGCTCCATCGCCGCGAGCTCGTCGATCACGTCGAACCAGCGCTCGTAGGAGCCCGCCATCGAGCCGTCCGTCAGGTATTTGCCTTCCACGACGATGTTCGGCGTCGCCGCGACGCGGTAGCGCCGGATCAGGTCGTCGGCGCGCTGCACCTTCGTGTGCACCGCAAAGGAGTTGAAGGTCTTGTCGAACGTCTCGGCATCGACGTCGAAACGGCCGAAAAAGGTCCGCAGCTTCTCCTCCGTGTCGAGCAGATTGCGCTCCTGATGGATCTCACGAAAGAACGCCGCATGCATCTCGTCGGCCTTGCCGAGGACTTCGGCCGTGTAGTAAGCCTGCGCGTGGATCTTGGCCAGCGGATTCCAGCTCGCCGGCAGACGGACGAAGTTGACGTAATCCGCCTTCTCCGCCTGCCACTGCTCGAGGTAGGGCTCGAAGCTGAAGCAGTGCGTGCAGCTGTACTGGAAGATCTCGGCGACCTCGACCATTCCTTCCTCTGTGCTGGTCGGCTGCGCCGGATTGATGACGCGGTAGTCCTGGCCCTGCTTCAAGGCCGCGTCCTGCGCGAGTGCGTGAGGGGCGCCGCCCGCGAACACGAAAAAGGCGGCGGATGCCGCAAGCAGAGACGACTTCGCGATTCCGGTCTTCGGATTCATTTACAACTCCTGCCAAGCCAATCACAGCGTTCGTTTCGCGCGATGCTACCGCAAGCCCGGCCGCATAAACAGTGATGGGCCGGGGGTGACCGTCCGGGGTGACGGGCCGAAGGGGGGGCTGCCGACGCCACCGGAGCCACAGAGGGCGCGGAGGCAGCGGAGGCAGCGGAGGTCCGCGGCGCCGCTGTCGGCAACAGGCTACACGTTGCCGGCCGGATGCCGCCGCTCCAACATCCCGGCCTTCGCAAAGATGCCGCGCCGCGGCGTGGCGCAGCGACGCCCATGGAGGGGCCATGGCCTTCCGGCTCGACCTCGTAAACGTCCCCATTGCCTTCCGGATCGCCGTCTCGATCGCGCTCGCGGCCGCGCAACCCGCCGCCGCGCAATCCCTGATCTACTCTGATAGCTCCACCCGCGAGAAGTTGCAGAGCAAGCTCGGCGTGGGCGTAGACGGCGAGCTGTCACTGCAGGCGGGCGTTACGATGATCGGGGAGGACGGGGTGACCCGGGTGCTGCCGCGCGTCACATCCGAATGGAGCGGACTCGAATTCCTCGACGTCGGCACGGTGCTGTCGTACGAGGATCTGAACGCCGCAGGCGGCGCGGCCGAGCCCGGCATGGATACGACCATCGCGCTGTCCTCGGATCTCGGAGTCCTCGACGGAATCGAGGGCAAGTTTCGCCGCTCCGGCACGGCGGCCGACGACACGCTGAAGGTGAATTTCGCGGAGCTCGACACGGACCTCGCGCTGTTCGGCGGCGATGCGTTCGGTGTCGACGCCGACGTCGTCATGCACAGCGCCGGCGAGGCGCGCCGGACGACGTCGAATATCGTCTCGTCCTGGGGCGTCGGCCGCGCGCTCGACGTCGAGACCGTCGTCAGCCTGCAGGACGGCATGGCGGGCGGATCCTCGCACCGCGCGGTCAGCACGAGCTTCGTGTACGAGTCGCCGGTCGTGTTCGTCGATAAGCTCGAGGGTGCGGTAAAGCGCTCGCCGGACGGCGTCCGGCAGTCCCTCGGGCTGCGCTTCACCGAGTTCTCGAGCGGCGATTCGTCCGGCTCGTCGTTCAGCATCAGCAGCAGGGCGATCGTCGAAGAGATGCTCGAGCCCGACGGCGCGGAGAGGCTGAGCATGGGAGTCGAGACCAGGCTGTCGAACGTGCTGCCGACGCTGCTCGGCGGCAGCAGCTCGTTGAGCCTCAGAATCGACCGGGAGCTGAACGAGATCGAAACGCAGACCTCGACGCTGGCATACGATCATGCGTGGTCGCCGGGCGCCGCGTCGATCGGCCTGAACCTGAAGCTGTTGAGGGGCCTCGACGAGGAGGTCGAGCCGTCGATGGGCGTCACGTGGTCGGCGAGGTTCTGAGCGGGTGAGCCGCCCGCACCCGCTGCGCCCCTAGGCCGCGGCCGCTTCCTCGTCGTAGCCGCCGAGCGCCTGCTTCAGGCTGCCGATCAGCTGTCGCAGCGTCCCGGTCAGCAGCACGAACTCGGCGTCGAGCCGCGCCAGCGGGTCGTCGTCTGCGGCCTCGTCCTTCCCGTCCATGCCGGTCAGCTTCAGCTTGCTGATGCCGCCGTTGTGATCGATGACGCAGCTCATGACGTTATTGAACTCGACGCCGAGGTGGGTCAGCCGCATGCCGTCGCTGACGTGCTTGCGAACCGCTGCGTCGCCGAGATCGACGTCTGCGCAGCGGATCGTAGCTCTCGTGTCGGAAGGGTCCTGCATGCGACATTCGTGACCGAGCACGAAGCCGCGCGGGGCGTCGCCCAGAAAGATCTGCGTCAACAGCTCGGCGACCGGACGCCTGAACGACAACGGAGCCACGTCGAGACTGCCGAGCGGCGCGCGCAGATGGTCGAGGAAACGCTCGGCCCGATTGTCCGACAACGTATTGACGGCCACCAGGCTCTCCGCGCCGATCACGAAGCCCGCCGTCCTTTCCGATTTCAGCAGCGCTTTCGGCAGCAGCTCGTCGCGCGTCTGCTGCTTGAGCTTGCGCTTCTCGCGCCGGCTCGGTTCCTCCTGAGTCCGCTCACGGTACTCCTCGACCCTCGTCTCGAGGGCGTCCTCGATCGCCGCGGCCGGCAGCAGACGCGTCTGGCTCCTGAGTCGCACCAGGTCCGCGCCGTCGACTCGGCGGCACAGGGGTGAGTCGGGGTCGCCCGTCGGGGACTCCCAGCCCGTGCTGCGCTCGGTGTACGCGCCGCAGGGCCGAAAAGCGGCCGCCGCGAGCTGCTCGGCAAGCTGCTGTTCCGTGTCGGGCCAGGCGCTGTTCAGACGGTAGAAACGGACGTTGCGAAACATTCGGCGATCCGGCTGTGGACAGGTTGAAGGGCCGGCAGTATCGATCTTCGCCGCCGCCGTGTCACCCTTGAAAATCGCCGCCGTTTCGAATCGAGCGCCGGGCCGCCGCGGCCGGCCCCGTTGATCGCGCCCTCCGGTCCTGCGATGCTGCGCATTCGGAGCGCAGCGGGCGCGGGCCGGCTCCGCGAGACCCGACGAGAACATCAATGAACCAGCGCGTCGATACGAAGCTCAGCGTCAACCTGAACAAGGTGGCGCTGCTGCGCAATCAGCGCGATGTCGGCTATCCGAGCGTCACCGGCGCCGCACGGCTCGTCATCGAGGCCGGCGCGCACGGCATCACGGTACATCCCCGTCCGGACGAGCGGCACATCCGACGCAGCGACGTTTTCGATCTCGCCGACGTCCTCGCGAGCGAGCACGGCAGCGGCATCGAGCTCAACATCGAAGGCAATCCCACGGACGAGCTCCTGCAGCTGGTTTTCGAGGTTCTGCCGACCCAGGTCACGCTCGTTCCGGACTCGCCGGAGCAGCGCACGTCCGATCACGGCTGGGATTTCGGCCGGTACCGCGGTTTCCTCCAGCCGATCGTGGGGCAGCTGCGGCAGGCCGGCATCCGCGTCTCCGTTTTCGTCGATCCGGATGTCGACGCCGTGCGCGGCGCCGCCGCCGTCGAGGCGGACCGGATCGAGCTGTACACGGAGCCGTATGCCGCGGCGCACACGGCTGGCGAATACGCCGACGTGCTGGCCGAGTACGCACGCTGCGCGGACGAAGCGGTGCGGCGAGGCCTCGGCGTCAACGCCGGTCATGACCTGAACCTCGAAAATCTTCCGGAATTCCGCGCGGCGATCCCGCTGCTGGCCGAGGTCAGCATCGGCCATGCGATCACCGCGGATGCGCTCGAGATGGGCTTCCCCGCCGCGGTGCGGGCATACCTCGACGCGCTGCGCTGAAATACGCGGCCGCCCGCGCGGGGCGGCGGGAGCGGCTGTCGAACATGGGTTGTTGCAGAGGAGGCGATGATGGCGAGCTGGAACATCAATGGGCGATACATGGAGACGTGCAACTGCACTTTCGTCTGTCCGTGCATCGGCTCCAACCTGACGGCGACGCCGAGCGAAGGCAACTGCAAGGCGGCGATCGCAATGCATATCGAGGAGGGCGAGAAGGACGGCGTCAGGCTCGACGACCTGTCCTTCGTCGTGCTGATGCACTCGCCGAAGGCGATGGCAGAAGGCGATTTCACGGTCGGGCTGATCGTGGACGAGCGCGCCGACGATGCGCAGCTCGCGGCGATCGTCGACATCGCGTCAGGCGCCGCCGGCGGGCCGATGGGCGCGCTTGCGCCGCTGGTCGCCCGGGTGGCCGGCGTCGAGAAGCGGCCGATCCGTTTCGAGAGTAACGGCCTCGAGATCGAGGTCACGGCGGGCGAGCTCGTCGACCAGGCGCTCGAGGGTGTCGAAAGCGTCACGCGTCCGGGCGAGCCGCTGTTCATCGACAACACCTGCCATCCCGTCAACACGAAGCTCGCGCTCGCGAAAGCGACGCGCAGCCGCTTCCACGCCTTCGGCATCGACTGGGAAGACTCGAGCGGCACGCGCAACGGGCATTTCGCGCCGTTCAGCTGGTCGGGCTGAGGTCGCCGCGGCGGCCGTGCGGCTGACGGGAAACGGCAGCGGGCTCGGGCGCGAGCGCCGGATCGCGCTGGCCGGCGTCGCGGCCGTCACGGCGGCTGCCTGGCTCTACCTGCTGTACGACGCGGCATCGATGAGCGGCGCCGACGGCATGGCGATGCCGGCTGCGGCGGGCCTGGACGCGCCGATGGAGCCGCGCGAGCCGCTCGCCGAGGGTGCGTTGGAGCCCCCGGCAGGCGCGCCGGGCGCGGGCTTCGCATGGAGCCCGCCGCGTCTGGCAGCGACGTTCTTCATGTGGGCCGTGATGATGGCCGCGATGATGCTGCCGTCGGCCGTGCCCGCGATCGCCTTCTACGGCGTCGTCGTGCGCAGGAACGCCGAGCGCGGCGTCGTGCTCGCGTCGACGTGGATCTTCACGGCCGGCTACCTCGCCGTCTGGACCGCGTTCAGCGCCGCCGCGACGGCGCTGCAGGCGGCTCTGTCCGGCGCGGGCCTGCTGACGGCGGACCTGGCGGCGGCCGACAGGCGGCTCGGCGCCGCGATCCTGGTTGCAGCCGGCCTCTATCAATGGCTGCCGATCAAGGATGCCTGCCTCGCGAAGTGCCGCAGCCCGCTCGAGCTGTTCGTGACGCAGTGGAGGCCCGGGGCCTCGGGAGCGTTCCGCCTCGGCGCGCGGCACGGGCTCTGGTGCCTCGGCTGCTGCTGGGTGCTGATGCTGCTGCTGTTCGTGGCGGGCGTCATGAACCTGCTCTGGGTCGCGCTGATCGCCGCTTTCGTTCTCGCGGAGAAGACATTGCCGGGAGGGCGGCTCATCGCGCGGGTCACCGGCGCCGCGCTCGTTGCCGCGGGAGTCCTGACCGCGGCGGGGTCGCCCGGCTGAGATCGTCCCGGCCTCGGTATCCTCCGCTACTGGATTCGGTGCCGCGCTGCGAGTACAGTTGCGCGTCTCCAATCGAAGGTGACGACGATGAACACCGCGGCCTCGAAAAATCCGCTCGCCATCGTGCTGATCTGCGTGCTGTCGGCCGCATCGATGTCGAAGGCCGCCGCGGAGCCCGTGCACTACACGATCGAGCTGCGCGTCGACCCGGCCAGGTCCGAGGAGTTCCTCGCCGTCATGAAAGAGGCCGCGCCGGACACTCGCGCCTTCGAAGGCTGCCAATACTTCGCGATCCTCGTCGACGAGACGGACCCGGGACGGGTGCTGTTCTACGAGGTCTGGGATTCGAAGGAACATCTCGAGGCCTACCAGCGCTGGCGCAGTGAGACGAACTTCGGGGCGAAGATCGCGCCGTACATGGCCGGCGATTCCGTCCGGACCTTCTACACGAAGTTCGACGACTGACCTGCCGGTTCGTGCGGCGCGGCTCGGCCGCAACCGCACGATGCCGAGAACCCCGCCACGGGATTCGCCGGCGCACCGGTTTCCATTCGATCGCTGCCGCCACGGGTTCCGCCCGTGTGCCGCGCCGACTTTTCGAGTTTCCTTCGATGAACGCTTTCGTTTCAGGTTACGCGCCGACCCGCCAGGATCTGCGCGGCCTTCTGAAGCTTGCCGCACCCATCGTGCTGATCCAGCTCGGCATGATGCTGATGGGTGTCGTCGACACGATCATGGTCGGCCGCGTGTCGGCCGAGGCGCTCGCCGCCGTCGCGCTCGGCAACCTGTTCAGCTTCGGCATCATGATCTTCGGCGTCGGTGCGCTGATGGCGCTCGATCCGGTGATCGCGCAGGCGCTCGGCGCCGGCGACGAGCTGGCCGTCAGCCGCGGTCTGCAGCGCGGCCTCGTCCTCGCGGCCGTGCTCGCAGTGCCGATCGCGCTCGTGCTGCTGATGGTCGAGCCCGCGCTGAACCTCGTCAGGCAGCCGCCCGAGGTCGTGCCCCTTGCAGCCGGCTACGTCCACCGCCTGATTCCGGCCGTGCTGCCGTTCTACGCTTTCGTCGTGCTGAGGCAGACGCTTCAGGCGCACCATCGGACGCGGCCGATCGTCGCGACGATGATTGCGGCGAACGTGCTGAACGCGCTGCTGAACTACGCGTGGATCTTCGGCAACCTGGGATTTGCGGAGCTCGGCGTGCTCGGCTCGGCATGGGCGACACTGGTGAGCCGCTGGGTCATGGCGCTGCTGGTGCTGCTGCTCGGCTGGCCTCATCTCGGGCCTTACCTGCGCCGGCTCGCGCCGAACGTGCTCGACCCGAAGCCGGTGCTCAGAATGCTGTGGCTGGGTGCTCCGATCGGCGCGCAGATGACGCTCGAGCTCGGCGCTTTCGGTACCGTGGCCGTGCTGATGGGGTGGCTCGGGGTCGTGCAGGTGGCGGCGCACCAGGTCGCGATCAACCTCGCGTCGCTCGCGTTCATGGTGCCGCTCGGCGTGTCCTCCGCCGCGGCCGTCATTGTCGGCCACGCGGTGGGCCGCGGCGACGCGGCCGGCGTGCAGCGCTCGACTTCGGCGGCGCTCGCCGTCGGCGCGGGCTTCATGTCGCTGACGGCGGCGCTGTTCATCGCGGCGCCGCGGGCGCTCGCGGGCGTGTACACGACGGACGTGCAGGTCATCGAGCTTGCTGCGCTGCTGCTGCCGATCGCCGGAGTCTTCCAGGTGTTCGACGGGCTGCAGGTCGTATCGCTCGGCCTGCTCCGCGGCCTCGGCGATACCCGTGTGCCGATGCTGGTCAACGTGGTCGGCTTCTGGCTGCTCGGGATTCCGGTCAGTCTCGCGCTCGGTTTCGGGGCGGGGTTCGGCGCCGAAGGGTTGTGGTGGGGGCTCGTGCTCGGGCTCGCGATGGTCGCGCTGTTTCTGATGCTTCGCCTGAAGCATCGGCAGTCGCGCGACCTGGTGCGGATCATCATCGACGAGCAACTGCCGCCGGCGCTGCGCAAGGCCGACGGGGCGCTGGCGGACTAGCCTTCGTGAATCACTGACGATCGAGATACTCGATCTTCGTCAGCTGGTTCTCCTCGAACGTCAGCTGCGCCTTGAACCGACCCGAGCCGCGCTCGTAGACCCACAGCTCGAGCGTCGTGGTGCCGACGACATGAGTGCCGCCGTTCACGCGTCCGGCATAGACCGGCTCCGTGCGGGTCTCGCGCGACGCGGGCTCGCCGCATCGCGCGAGAACTTCGGCGGCGATCATGCCCGTGTCGATGATCGTGCCGCGACAGCGCAGTGTCTGCGCGTCCGCTGACGCCGCCGCCAGCGCGGCGGCGGCGAAGAGCGCGGCACACGCGCCTCGTCGCACAGACTCTGCGCGGATCGCCGTGCGGGCCCGCCCTTGACACGGCTCCGGTGGCGGCTTCAGATAGGAGCAGTTGCTGAACACGGTGCACGCCCGCATGTTGGTTACGTTCAAGACAAAAGCATACCCGAACATCACGATGTTCGGTGACGTCGCGGTCCGCCTGCTGAAGATGATGGGCCACAGCGGCACCGTGCCGAGCGCGATTCTGGCGGCCGACGTGCCGGCGGCTCTGGAGCGGCTCAAGGCCGCGATCGCGGAGGAGAAGAAGCGCGCCGCGGCCGCGTCGCCGCCCGCGGCGGAGCGGGACGAAGACCGCGAGGAGCCGCCGATCGGACTGCCGACCCGGGCGGTGCCGTTGATCGAGCTGCTCGAAGCGGCGGCGGAGCGGGGCGCCGACGTGATGTGGGACAGTTAGTGGTTACAGTTAGTGGTTACAGGGAAAAGACACGCTCGGCGTTGGTCTCGAAAAACCGCTTTTTGTCCGCGTCGCTGATCGCGAGGCGGTCCATCGCGAGCACCTCGGCCGGGTCCGCCTGGTACGGATAGTCCATCGCGTACAGCACGCGATCGACGCCGAGCACGCTCTGCGCGAATACGATCGCGGGCTCCCACGCCATGCCGCTGGTCGTGATCCAGACGTTCTCCCTCATGTAGTCGCTCGGCAGTTTCTCGAGCTTCAGGGCGCCGCGGCCCTCGCGCACCGCGCGCTGCATGTAGTCGATCCGGTACAGCATGTAGGGCAGGCCTTCGCCCGCGTGACCGATCACGAGCTTCAGGCGGGGGAAACGGTCGAAGACTCCGGCCGTGATCATCGCGACCGTGTGCAGAGCGACGTCCGCAGCAAAGCCGAGAATGCCGGCTTCGAGCCTGCGGGACAGATAGGGCTCGAGCATCGCGGGCGCCGGATTGCGCGGATGGATGTAAATCGGCGCATCGTGCGCTTGCGCCGCTTCGAGGATCTCCCAGAATTTCTCGTCGTCGAGGTATTCGCCCTTCGTGTGCGAGTTGATCACGACTCCTTTCAGCCCGAGCGTCGCGACGGCCCGTTCGATCTCCTTTGCCGCGCGCGC
>JAFGNC010000563.1 GCA_016927175.1 Gammaproteobacteria bacterium
CCGGCGCGATCGCTCGCGCGGCCGAGCCCGACGCCGATCCTAAGGCAGCGGCACCTCCGGGCTGTCCTCGTTCCGCGCGCCGGTGAACGAGGCTCGGGGCTCGGCGCTGCGCACCTGCTCGAGCCACAGCACGCCGTCGTACCGGCCGCTGTTGCCCCGCGTCGTCACGAAGTCGACGTCGCCGTCGGCGTCCATGTCCCGCGGAACGAACTTGTCGAACATACCGCGCTGGCGTCGCGAGAAGTCGTGCCGCACCCAGCCGGCGTCCGCGCCGCGGTTCTCGAACCATGCCAGGCGGCCGAGCGCGCCGTCCGGCGTCGGCGTATCGCTGCCGCGCGCGCCGAGGCTGTAGCCGCCGGTCATGACGTCCCGATCGCCGTCGCCGTCGATGTCGGCGACGGCGATGCCGACGATCGAGTCCGGGGCGTACGAGCCGATCGGGCGGTAACGCCACGCGGCCGCGGGCTCCGCCGGCTGCTCGAGCCACAGCAGCCGCCGGCCGACGAGCGGCGGCGTGTCGAACGTGACGATGTCGAGCCGCCCGTCGCCGTTGAGGTCCGCGTAGTCCATGTTGAACGCGTGAACGTTGATCGCTTCGCCGCCGGGCTCCGCAGCGAGCAGACCGACGGGGTGCTCGACGAAGTCGAACCGGCCTCTGCGGCTGCGGTTCTCGAACCACATCATCCGCTGCTCGGCGACGCTGCCGGCGACGATGTCGAGGTCGCCGTCACCGTCGACGTCGACCGGCTCGGAATTGATCGGCCACGGCACCTCCGTCAGCACGTGCTCGGCCCAGGCGCCGTCGTCGAGCGGATCGCCGGTCAGCTCGAAGAAGGAAATCGGCCTCGGCTCCTGGCGCGCGCGCCGCGGGTCCTGCGCGCCTTTGTTCGGCGACACGATCTCGAGTCGCCCGTCGCCGTCGAGGTCCGCGGTGAATACGCGGATGAACGAGCCCCGGTCGACGGTGATGGACGGGATCAGCCGCCGCCACGCGCCGCTGCGCGCGTCCTCCGGCCCCGGGTTCTCGAGGTAGATCAGGTGCGCGAGCTCGCAGGCCGCCACGACGTCGAGCCAGCCGTCGCCGTTCAGGTCGCCGACCGCGACGTCTTCCGCGGCGCCCGCTTCCGGGCCCTCGGCCAGCGTGACCAGGTGCCAGCGGTCCGGGTCCGCCGAGCCGAAGGCGATGCGCACGTGCCCCTCGGGCACGCCGTCATACTGATCGTCCGACTCGTGCACGGAGACGATGTCGGCGAAGCCGTCCCGATCGAGATCGGCGACGACGAGCCCGTCGCTGCCGCGCAGCGCGACGCCGCCGGTCGCCTCGTCGTCGACGACGTGCTCCCGCCAGGAGATGTAGGTGCCGTCGGCCGCGCGCGCTTCGGTCACCCGGTCGGCCAGAGTGCCGACGGCGGTCTGCGCGTGCGCGGATGCCGCGCACGCAGCGATCATGGCCGCCGCCGCGGCGGAGGAGAGTCCGGTCACTGCAAGGCTCCTCTTTCGATCTTGTCGTTAGTCGGATGCCGGCGCTTCCCGCGGGTCAGCGCGGGTGCAGCCAGTTGGGCAGAAACGTATAAGGATCGCCCTCGGGATCGCCGGAGTGGGTGACGCCGTGCGTCTCGAGCAGCGCCGGCAGGCGCCCGTCCTTCCAGGCGTCGAACGCGTCCGTGCAGCCGCCGACGAACTCGCCGCCGACGAAGATCTGCGGGATCGTCGTCCACTTCGTGCGCGCCGCGAGCGCGGCGCGTATCCGCCCGCCCCAGTCGTCCTTCTGATACTCGACCGAGTCGAGATCGACGGACCGATACGGGATGCCGTAAGCCGCGAACATGCGCCGCACGGACCAGCAGAACTCGCACCACTCGAGCGCGAACATGACGACGGGTTGTTCCGGATCGGACGTGACCTCGTCGACGAAGGCGGCTGCGGCGGGCGTCACGTCCGGCTCCGAAGGTTTCGCCTGCGGCGGTGACGACGGCGAGGATCCGCCGGCATCGAAGCGAAAGCTCGGCGTCGACCGCGAAATCCCGATCTCCTCTTCGGTCATGTCGGCCGGGACGTCCGCGAACAGCGGCGTCGTCAGATAGCGCTCTCCCGTGTCCGGCAGCATGCACAGCACGTTCGCCCCCGGCTCGGCGCCTGCGCAGACCTCGAGCGCACCGGCCAGCGTCGCGCCGCTCGACGTGCCGACGAAGATGCCCTCCTTCTGCGCAAGCTCGCGCGACAGGCGCATCGCGTCGGCGCCGCTGATCGGCACGATCCGGTCGATCAGCTTCGCGGCGACGGCGTCCTCCGTCAGCTTCGGAATGAAGTCCGGCGACCAGCCCTGCATCAGATGCGGACGGAAGAGGGGGTGACTCGCCGCGGGAGCGCCGTCGCCGCGCCGCTCCTGCGCAATGCCGCTGCCGAGCATCTGCGAGTTGTCCGGCTCGCAGACGACGATCTTCGTCGCGGGGCTGCGCGCTTTGAGCACGCGGGCGACGCCTTTCAGCGTGCCGCCCGTGCCGAAGCCCGTGACCCAGTAGTCGAGCCGGGTGTCCGCGAAGTCCTCCAGGATCTCCTCCGCCGTCGTCCGCGTGTGCGCGTCGGCGTTCGACTCGTTCTCGAACTGCCGGCACAGGAACCAGCCGTGCGCCTCGGCGAGCTCCACGGCCTTGGCCAGCATGCCGGTGCCTTTCGCCGCCGCCGGCGTCAGCACGACCCGTGCTCCGAGGAAGCGCATCAGCTTGCGCCGCTCGATGCTGAAGTTCTCCGCCATCGTCACGACGAGCGGATAGCCCTTCCGGGCGCAGACCATCGCCAGGCCGATGCCGGTGTTGCCGCTGGTCGCTTCGACGACCGTCTGGCCCGGCCGCAGCACGCCCGCTCGCTCGGCGTCCTCGATGACGCCGAGGGCGAGGCGGTCCTTGACCGAGCCCATCGGGTTGAACGCCTCGACCTTCGCGTACAGGTTGACTCCGGGCGGAGCGAGCTTCTCGATCCGGACGACCGGAGTCCGGCCTATGGTCTCCAGGATGTTCGCGTAACGGTGTCCCATGACGTCCTCCCCCACGAACGGATGCGGCGAG
>JAFGNC010000564.1 GCA_016927175.1 Gammaproteobacteria bacterium
CGGAGATTGACGGAGTTCCCGGTTCTGCAAGTAAGGCCGGATTAATATCCGGCCTTCGGCCGCCCCCACGCAGCACGACATGACGGCGGCGCTACCGGAGCCAACGAAATGGACCTGACCTATCCGCCGGGGCCGACGTCCGTGCCCGCGACGCTGACGCGCCCGACGTCGCGCTACAGGACCCACGCCTGGCTCGCCGTGGCCGGCCTCCTCTCGTTCGTCGCGCTCTACTTCGCCCTGGCAGGGTGGTTCGCGTGGACCGCTTGGCGCCTCCTGTCGGGCGCCATCGCCGGCGGCGAAGACGTGCTGTGGCTCTTCGTCGGCGGATTCTGCGCGGCGTTCCTCGCCGTGTTCATGGTCAAGGCGCTCTTCTTCATTCAGCACCGCTACGAGATCGAGGACGTCGAGGTCACGGCCGAGGAGCAGCCGCGGCTCTTCGCGTTTCTGCACCGCCTCGCCGACGAGGCGGGCGCGCCGCGGCCGCATCGCGTGTTTCTGTCGCCGCGCGTCAACGCCGCCGTCTTCTACGATCTGTCGGTGCTGAATCTGGTGCTCCCGTCGAAGAAGAACCTCGAGATCGGCCTGCCGCTGGTCAACGCGCTGACGCTCGCGGAGCTGAAGGCGGTGCTGGCGCACGAGTTCGGGCACTTCGCGCAGCGCTCGATGGCCGTCGGCCGCTGGGTGTACATCGCCCAGCAGATCGCGGCGCAGATCATCTCGCGGCGCGATGCGCTCGACGGCTTCCTGAAATGGGTCTCGCGCACGGACCTGCGCGTCGCGTGGATCGGGTGGCTGCTGTCGCTGACGGTGTGGGCGATCCGCTCCGTAACCGAAACCTTCTTCAACCTCGTGCTGCTCGCGCAGCGGGCGCTGTCGCGCGAGATGGAGTTCCAGGCCGATCTCGTCGCGGTGTCGCTGACCGGCAGCGACGCGCTGATGCACGCGCTCTACAAGCTCGGCCCCGCCGACGACGCGTGGGACCGCGTGCTCGGCTTCGCCGCGGGAGAGGCGCGGGACGAGCGGCCGGTCAGGGATCTGTTTGCGCTGCAGGTACACGTCACGGAGCGCATGCGCGGCATCCTGAACGATCCGCGCTACGGCGAGGCGCCGCGGCCGAGCGAGCGGCCGGAGGCGCATCGGCTGTTCCAGGCCGGCCTCGCGCAGGCGCCGCGCATGTGGTCGACGCACCCGTCGAACGCGGAGCGCGAGGAGAATGCGAAGCGCGTTTACGTCGCGGCGCCGACCGACGACCGCAGCGCCTGGGAAGTCTTCGACGGTGCCGAGGCGCTGAGGGAGCGGATGTCGGCACACGTGTTTCGCGACGCGAAGGGCGAGCCCCCGCCTGTCGAGGCCTCCCGGCAGCGGCTCGACGCGCAGTTCGACCGCGCGTATCTCGACCCGCGTTATCGGGGCGCATATCTCGGCCGCTCCATCGTCCGGCACGCGAAGGCGCCGAACGAGCTCTACGATCGCTCGCTCGACCCGGTGCGTGCCGCGGCGGAGCTTCAGTCGCTGTACCCGCCGTCGCTAGCCGACGATCTGGCCCGGCTTCGCGAGCTCGAGGAGGAACGCGACGCGTTGCTGGCGCTGCGCGACGGATTCCTGCAGGCGCCCGGCGGCGTGATCCGCCATCGCGGCCGGGAGCTGAAGCGCCGCGACCTGCCGCGCGTGATCGACGAGCTCGACGAGGAGCTCGGCGCGGCGCGGGACAGAGTCTGCGAGCACGACCGCCGTTGCCGCACGGCGCATCTCGCCGCGGCCGCGAAGCTCGGCGGCGGCTGGAGCGGCTATCTCGCGGGTCTCCTCGCCGTGCTGCATTACGCCGATCACGCGCAGGCCGATCTGCTCGACGCGCACGGCGCGTTCGCGAACGTGTGGTCGATCGTCACCGCGGACGGCCGCGTCAGCAAGCGCGAGCTGAAGCGGTTGATCGGCGCCGGCGCCAGGCTGCACGACGTGCTCGCACGCGTGCACGGCGAGGCGGAGCAGGTCGTGCTCGACCGCACGCTGCTCGAGCGCATGGAAATCGAAGGCTGGCCGGCCGTGCTCGGCGCGCTCGAGCTGCCGCCGCCGACGAAGGACAACATCGGCGACTGGCTCGGCGCCGTCGACGGCTGGATCGACGCCGCGGCCGGCGCGCTGTCCGCGCTGAACCGGGCCGCGCTCGATCAGCTGCTTCTGTCGGAGCTCGAGACGGCGAATCACGCCAGCGAGGGCACGGCAGCCGGCCCCGCGCCCGAGCCGTCGCGCGTGCCGGCCGAATACCCCGTGCTGCTCCCCGGCAGCGAGCGCGAGCGGCAGAAGCGGCTCGGCCTGTGGGATCGCTTCCAGATCGCCGACGGCCCCTGGGCGACGGCGGCGCGGCTCGCGGTCGCGGCCGGCATCGTCGGCGCGGTGATGAGCGTCGGGGCCATGATCGATCGCTCGGATCTGTCGATCTATAACGGGCTCGACCGCCGCGTGCAGGTGACGGTCGCGGGCAGCAGCGTCGAGCTCGGCCCGCGCTCGGTGGCACGCATGGAGCTGCCGCGGCTCGAGCGCGCCGCGGTGACCGCGGCCACGCTCGACGGCAGGCGCATCGAGCGCTTCGAAGCGGAGCTCGAGCGCCGCCACGCGCACTACGTTTACAACGTCGCGGCCGCCGTGCCGCTCGTCGAATGGACCGCGACGTACGGCAGCGCGAGCGGCAGGCCGGAACGGCCGCTCGGCGCGGTGCGCTGGAGCACGACCGCCGCCGACCACGTCTTCGAGGAGCCGCCCGACAGCATCGACACGAGCGGCACCGGCGGCACGCGCAGCGTCCTGACCGCGCTCGGCGACGCGCCGCCGTCGGCGGTGCTCGACTTTGCGAGCACGGACGAGGAGCGGGCGCACATGATCGGCATGCACGCCCGCTGGGACGGCGCCGACGCGCGCGGCCTCGAAGCCTGGCTCGCCCACGCGTCCGAGCAGCCGGGCTTCGCGGAGCTGCTGCGGGCGAGGCTCGAGGCCGATCCGCGCGACGTGATGGCGATGCGGGCCGAGCAGAACCATGCGTCGGCCGCGGACAAGGCCGGCGTCTGCGCTCGCCACACGGAACTCGCCCGCGCGGCGCCGGAAGACCCCGATCTCATTTATATAGCCGCTCGCTGCATCGAGGATCCGGCGGCGCAGAACGCGGCGTTCGTCGCGGCCTTCGAGGCGCACCCCGACAACGGCTGGCTCGCCTATGCGGTCGGCTACGGCTACGCGGCGAAGGCTCGCTGGCGCGACGCCGTCGCGCCCTACGACACGGCGCGCCGTCGCGTGCCCGGGCTTGCGGAAACTGCGGCGCTCGATCTCGCGCGGCTCCGCCGGATGCTCGACGGCGAGTCGGCGGCGCTCGACGATCTGATGCGCGACTCGGGGGCGTTGCAGTACTTCCTGTATGTCGAAGCCGGCGGCGATCTGCCGCGCGGCGTGGATCGGGCCTATCACCACCTGTATCGCGGCGAGCTCGAGCAGGCCGTCGCCGCGGTCGATGGGCACCCTGAAAGGGAGCGCCTCGTGAAGCTCGCGGCGGCGTCGGATGGCGCAGCGGCGGAGCTGGTCGCGGCGGCGCTCGCGTTGCACGCGGACGAGCAGCCGGATGCCGGCGCCGCGTTCGCGATGGCGGGGCTCGCGCTGCGCGAGGGCCGAAGCCCCGACCCTTGGCTCGCGGCGGTCCGTCGGGCGATGCCGGACGACGCGCAGCGGCTGGCGCGGTTCACGAGCGCGGTTCGCGACGGAACGGATCCGGAGCAGGCCGAGCGGCTGCTCGACGGCGCGAACATGATGCTGCGGGCGTATGCGTACGCGATGGCGACCGTC
>JAFGNC010000109.1 GCA_016927175.1 Gammaproteobacteria bacterium
CAATGATCTGCACGCGCTTCCTCATTTCCTCTCGAGACGGCGATTTCCGCCGTCGGCTCGCCGAGGTCTCGGCGGGCTACTCGTCGTCGCGCGTGAAATCGACGGACGCGACGTCCGCCACGAACGGATCGTTGAAGGCCATCAGCGCCCGGTGCTCGGGGTGTCTCTGATACGCCCGCAACGCCTCGACGGAATCGAATGCCATGATCAGGACCAGGTCCCAGCTGCGCGCATCGTGCAGCTCGTCCCGACCGATCTCGAGACGGCGAATCTCACCGATCGAGCCGCGCAGGGCGAGCAGCCGCTCGCAGAACGCCGCGATGTGCTCCGCCTTCGTCCCCTGGCGATAACGCAAAAAGACGTAGTGCTGGAGCATCCGTTCAACCTCTCCCGACGTGCGCTCCCGGCGCGATGATCGGCGGCGCATTGTTCAGCCGCTCCATCGCGAACCCCGCCGCGGCTTTGTACCGGCTCATGAACTCTTCGCGCTCGGCGGGCGGGATCACGCTGTCGATGTCGTCGAAGACGCTCCCGCAGCGCTCGTCCACCAGATTCAGCAGCCCGAACGGCCCTGCGCCACGATTGCGCAGTACCACCGCGGAGATCTCCTCGCAGAGCTGCGCGTCGTAAGCGCGCAGCGCGCGTTGCGTCACGCCGTGCTCGACCATGGCGGCGCCGAGCACCCGCGCGTCGATGACGGCCTGGCTGGCGCCGTTCGAGCCGGTCGGATACATGACGTGAGCCGCATCGCCGAGCAGCGCGACGTTGCCGTCGACCCAGCTCGGCACCGGATCACGATCGATCATCGGATACTCGAACACCTCCGACGCGCCACGCAGCATGGCGGGCACGTCCAGCCATTCGTAGCGCCAGCCTTCGAAGTGATGAATGAACTCGTCGACCGCGACCTTTTTGTTCCAGTCGCCATTCGTCCAGCCGCTCGCGTTGTCTACGGTGATTTCCGCGATCCAATTGATCGTCGCGAGACCCGTGGCGCTGTCCGGCCTCGAGATGGGGTAAAAGACGACCCGATGACGATGAGTTCCGAGACCGACGAACGATGCGCCCGTGCGAATCGGGATGCCGGGCGCCGTCCCCCGCCACATGATCGCGCCGCCCCACTGTATCGGCGGCTGGTTCGGGTACATCTGCGCGCGCACGGCCGAGTGCAGGCCGTCTGCGCCGATCAGCAGGGCCCCTTCCATCTCCGCCCGCTCGCCGTCCGGCGTCCGGATCTGCACGGTCACGCCCTGCTCATCGCCGTGATTGCGATAGCCCGTCACCGTCGTGCCCGTGCGAATGGCGTCGGCACCGAGACGATCGACTGCTGCGCGATACAACAGCATCTGCAGGGCGCCGCGGTGAACCGAGTACTGCGGCCACTTGTACCCGGCGAGCAGACCGCGAGGCTCGGTATAGACGTCGTTGCCGTTCAGGCCGACCAGCGCCCACTCCCTGGTCTGCACGCCGATCTCGTCGAGCATCTGCGCTCCGATCCCGAGCTCGTACAGCTCGCGCACCGCATTCGGCTGCAGATTGATGCCGACCCCGAGGGGCTTCAGGCAGGCGACCGACTCGAAGACCATGCAAGGCACTCCGATCTGGTGCAGAGTGAGTGCGACAGCCAATCCGCCGATGCCGCCGCCGGCCACGAGCACGGGTCGATGAATAGTTAACGACTTGGTAATTTCGGTTCTCAACGCGTCACGCCATGGATTTCGGAGGGCGCTCCGCCCGCCATGGCCGCATAGAGTACCAGCGTTCTTCGCCTCCTTCCCGATCGAGCGGCCACCTGCCGGGCTCACATATGTAAAGCCCCGTATGACCGGAGGACCGGTATCTCAGTATGTTGTCGACGGTCGCAGCACGAATCCGTCAGAAGCTCATCGTCAAGCTGACAAACCCGCGACGCCCGAGCGGCTCGTAAATGGAGTTACCGCCCTGGCCGAGCCCCCCCGTTCCGACCGACGTAGCGCGTGAAGGCGGGATCGGGAACGGAAGCGCGTTCGGATTGCCGCCCATCAGAGGCGGCTTTTCGTCGAACAGGTTCTCGAGGCCGAACGTCAACGTGTACTTTTCCGCGAACGAGTAACTCGAGCTCAGATGGACGAGTTGATAACTGTCGTCGACGCCACCGTACGGATTCGGTACCGTGCTCGGCGGCAAGCCCTTCGCGTAGGAGCCGTCCAGGATCGACGGCCAGTACTGATGCCGGAGCGATATATTCCACGGTCCCCTGAAATAGCTCAAAGTCGTGAACAGGCGATAGTCATAGCCCTGGCACTGAATCTGTAGTGCGCAGCCGTTGGTGCCGGCGTAGTCGACCGTGCTGACATCCGGCCGGTCCTGCGTCTCGGACAGCAGGTTGTAGTTCGCGACCATGTTCAGATTGAACCCGCCGCTCGTCAACATCCTCGTCCAGTTGAGCTGCAAGTCGACGCCGGATACTTTGGCTCTGCCTTGATTCGTGAAGCCCAGGTCGATGTTCGTGGCTTCGCCGTCCGCGGGATTCCTGATGATCTGCGTGCAAGCGGGCACGGTCGGATCCGCGCTGGGGTTCTGCTCGATGCTGAGGCAGCTCTCGTACACGGTGTCGGGGCCCACGAGCGCGATCATGTCCTCGATCTCGATCGTGTAGTAGTCGACCGTCAGCGTCCAATCGTCGAGAAAATCCATGACCACGCCGAGCGTGAACGTGTCGGCCTGCTCCTCCCGCACGTTCGGGTTCCCGTACGAGTTCAGCGTTCCGGGCGAGCCAGGTTGAGGCTGTTCCGAGATCGGTCGGCTGTCGTAGTACGCGGACGCACCGCCGGGACCCATGATTGCACGGCAAATCGCCTCCGTTTGAGCGGCCTGCTCCGTGCCCGCGACGGCCGGATTGGCACTGAACGGCCCCACGAGGTTGTTCTGCGAGCACTGGTCGCCGAAGGCGGACGCCCCCGGCTGAAAGATTTGGGTGCGTCCCAGGAAGAGCTCACCCAGGTTCGGCGCACGGAGCGCGCGGTTGAAGCCGCCGCGCAACCTGTAGCGCGGCGTAAACCCCCAATCGATCAAGGCCTTGTACGTCTGGACCTTGTCCACCTGCGGCATGCTCCAGTCCGAGATGCGCCCGCCGAGTTCGACCGAGAAATGCTCGACGCCCGTCGGGCCGTTCGAGACGATCGGGATCAGAAGCTCCCCGTATATTTCTGCGACGTCGAACTCGCCGGCGCTGCTCGTCTGCGGGAAAACGCCGGCGATGCTCTCGGCGACAGAGGAGTTTCGGACAAGGTTGTCGGGCTGGAAATCGAAGCTGTTCTCCCGATAGCTCACACCGAGTGCGTACCCCAAAGGACCCGCGGGCATCGCCACGAGGTCGCCCACGAGATTGGCTTCCAGGATGTTCTGCGTGACGTCAGTCTGGCTTTGCAGCGTGGCGTGCAGGATGTCGATGCAATCCTGCGAAGGCAGGAAATCCCGAACGATAGGGAGGCCCGACGTGCAAGTCGGAATACCTTCGGCGAAACCGTCCGCCTCCGCATTGGGATTGCCCACGAATGCGACACCGAAATTGGGCGACGCCATCAACTGACGATAGGTGTTCAACCTCACGTTGCCGACCTGCGTGATCGCCGCGTCCGTGCGCCCGGTCGAGACCGTGACGTCCCAGAAATCGTCGCCGCTCGGCAACTCACCTTCCACGCCGAGCGCGAGTTGCATCGTCGTGGTCGTGTTGCGGCCGCCAAGGCCGTCGCCGAGAAGGTACCTCATGTAGTCCATCGGCCGGCCCACGTAGACGTCCGCTTCCGGGTCGGGCCGCGACATCATGATCGTCTGCATCTCGGGGGGCAACGGCCAGGCTTCCGATTCCGTGCAGCCGCCGACAGCCGGACAGTCGAGCTGATAGCTGCCGCCGGCGACGTATGCCGGCAACGTCGTCATGTCCTCTCCCGGATCGCCGGTGTTTGGCAC
>JAFGNC010000565.1 GCA_016927175.1 Gammaproteobacteria bacterium
CACGAACACGGTCGAAGCCGTCATCGACGTGAGTCCGATTCCGGTCGACGTCGCGATTACGCCCGACGGCTCGCGAGCCTATGTCCTCAGCACGCTGTTCGATGAGTTCTCGCTGATCGATACCTCGACGCACGAGGTCGACGAGACCGCTGCGCTCGGCGACGGCAGAAGGGTGATCTTCTCTCCGAACGGGGAACTCGCCTATCTGTTGGGTTCCGAAATGATCTCGGTGATCAGGACCGAGACCAACACGATCGAGGCAGCGATCCCGGAGAACGGATGCGACATGGCGCTGACGCCGGACGGCCGCTTTCTGTACGTGCAGGACTATACGTTCGAAACCGGCGATCTCGTCGTCTACGACACCGCGACCCTGACCCCCGTCGAGACCGTGTCGGACATCGGCGGCTGCGGCATTGCGATCGCCGCGAAGCCGCCGTCGATCGACGTGGACATCGACATCAAGCCCGGCGGCTCGGGCAACAGCGTCAACCCGAAGTCGCAACAGCGGATCCCGGTTGCGATCCTGACGACGCAGAGCTTCGATGCCGTGCACGTCGACCCGGCGAGCGTCGTTTTCGGCCCCGGCGCTGCGCGTGAGGCGCACGGGCGAGGTCACGTCGAGGACGTGGACCGGGACGGCGATCCCGATCTGTTGCTGCACTTCGACGTGCGGGACGCCGGCATACGCTGCGGCGATACGCGCGCCGCGCTGCACGGCGAGACTTTCGACGGGCTCGACGTCAGCGGGAGCGACTCGATCCGAACCGTCTCCTGCAAGTGACTCCGGACGAGTTCGATTCCCTGCCGAGGACCGTACCGTGGCCGTCTGCTGCGGATCGCTGCCGACGGTATCGAGTGGCGCCCCTTTACTTCGTCACCGGAAACCGCCGGCTTGTCGGTGGAGCGCCCTGGCTGACGAATTCAGGCTAGCCACGGAAGGCTGAATCGCTCGTGAACGAGCCCGCGGTCTGCGGCTCGCCGAGCGTCCCGCCCGCCCCGGACACGAAACGGATGCCAAACGAGTCCGGCTGCCCGTCGGCAGTCAGTGTTAAAGGGGGGGCGCGCGGGATCGGCGTGTTCGTCGCGCCTATGCCGCCGCGCCCGCGCCGGGAAGCGGCGCGGTTTCCGTCAGCAGCCGCTCCAGCGCGGCACGATCGGCCGGCTTGACGAGATGGGCGTCGAACCCTGCCTGCCGCGTGCGCGCGACGTCCTCTTTGCGTCCCCAGCCGGTCAGCGCGACGATCCGCGCAGAGCGCCGAAGCCGCTCGCGCAGACAGCGGCAGACTTCGAAGCCGTCCATGCCGGCCATGCCGAGGTCGAGGAAGACGATGTCCGGCTCGAAATCGTCCGTGCGCCGCAGCGCCGCCTGCCCGTCGTATACGGTGACGGCCTCGTGACCCATGACCCTGAGCAGGCGCCCGAGCGTGTCGGCGCCGTCGACGTTGTCGTCCACGATCAGTATCCGCCTGGCGCCGTCGCGCTCGCTGTCGGCGGAGCGTCGGGTAACGGCCCGCGCTTCCGCCTTGGCCACCGGCAGCCGCACGACGAATTCGCTGCCGTGCCCGATGCCGGCGCTGCGCGCCTCGATGCTGCCACCGTGCAGCTCGACGAGCTTGCGCACGAGCGACAGGCCGATGCCGAGCCCGCCGAGAAAGCGCTCCCCGCGGTGCGGGCTCTGGTAGAACTTCTCGAATACGCGGCCGAGCTCCTCCTTCGCGATGCCGATGCCGCTGTCGATGACCCGGACTTCGATGCCCGCTCCTTCGGGTTGCGCGACGATCCTGATGGTGCCGGCGCTCCGGGTGAACTTCGCCGCATTGGTCAGCAGGTTCGTGAAAACCTGGGTCAGGCGGACGGCGTCGCCGTCGAGCAGCACCGGTTCCGCCGGCAGGTCCGCCTTCAGTGTCTGCTCACAGCGCTCGAGCATCGGGCGGCTCGCTTCCACGGCGCCGCGGATCACGTCCGCGAGCGTGATTCGCGCCTTGCGCAGCTCGAGCTTGTCGCGCGTGATGCGCGAGACATCGAGCAGGTCGTCGATCAGCCGCGTCAGATGGCGCACCTGCCGGTCTACGACTTCGCGGCACCAGCCGACCTCGCCGTGATCGGCGTGCCGCAGCAGGTCGGCGGCGCTCGTCAGCGGCGCGAGCGGGTTGCGCAGCTCGTGTGCGAGCGTCGCGAGAAAGTCGTCCTTCATCCGGTCGGCTTCCTGCAGCGCTTGCTCGGCCCGCTTGCGCTCGCTGATGTCGAGGACGATGGCGGCCGTCTGCACGGGACGGCCCGACGCGTCGCGCAGGATGTTCGCGGCGACGTGCACCCAGACATACGTGCCGTCCTTGCGCAGGTAACGCTTCTCCGCGTGATAGGTGCCGGCGGGATCCGCCAGCGCGCTCTTGACGCGCTCGAGATCGGTCCACCTGTCTTCCGGCGGATCGAGATCGAACGGCGTCATCGTCAGAAGCTCTTCGCGGCTGTAGCCCGTGATGCCGCAAAAGCGGTCGTTGGCGCTGATGATCCGGCCTTCCGAATTCACCTGCACGGCCCCGACAGCGACGCTGTCGAAAAAGCCGCGAAAGCTGGCCTCGATGTCGAGCAGCGCCGCGCGGGCCGCTCTCTGTGTTTCCTCTCGCTCCGTCACGTCGACGAGCACGGCGTTGGCGCCGCGCACGGTGCCCTGCTCGTCGTGCATCGGCTCGACGTGATACAGCACGGTGCGGCGCGTGCCGTCGGGACGCACCACGACGGCCTCACGGCCTTCGCACGGGCGACCTTCAGCCAGCGCGACAGCGGCGGGGCTGCACGCATGCGGCAGCGGCGTGCCGTCCGGCGCGAGCAGCGCCAGCGCGCCGCAGTAGCGGTCGGCCGAGTCGTTCAGCTTGGGGCGCCGGCCCCATAGCGTCGCGGCGCGCTCGTTGAAGTCGGTGATGCGGCCGGCGGCGTCGCAGGCGTAAGCCGGCGTGGGGATGGAATCGATCAGCGACGGAGAATGCCGGGCAGCGCCCGGCACGGACTGAGCCGTCGAATCGGCTGGAGGCATTGCCGTGCTCGCTCGTAGGAATAGTTGGGGTGGAAGCGAGGTCTGCCCCGCGAAGATACCAACAAGCGCGGCCTTCCGCCACGGCGGCTCCGATGCGCCGCGCCTGCGCTGTCGCTCGGCGGCGACAGGGCTCCGGCGCGCGCGGTCGGCGGGCGTGCGATGTGGCGCCGGCGGTGCGCGCCGCCGTAAGCTGCGCCCATGACCCAGCTCTTCGACGCGGCCGTCGAGCTGCCGTACTGGCTGCTCGCGCTGCACCTCCTCGTCACGATCGTGCTGGTCGCGGTCGTCTGGTCGCTGAAGCACCAGCGCGACCCCCGCTACCGCATCGAAAGCGATGCCGCGCTGCCCGATCTGCTCGAGTCGGTGGCCGGGCTCACGCACGGACACGTCATCGAAGGCAATGCGGTCGAGCTCGCCGAGAACGGCGCGTTCTTCGCGAGGCTCCTCGACGACATCGGTGCCGCCGAGCGCTCCGTTCACTTCGAGACTTTCCTGTGGAAGGAAGGCGACATCGGCCGCCGGCTCTCCGAGGCGCTGGCCGCGCGCAGCCGTGCCGGCGTTGCCGTTCGAGTGCTCGTCGACGCAAACGGCAGCAAGGGCATGGGCAGGGAGGCCGAGCGGCGGCTGCGGGACGCCGGCTGCGCGTTCGCGAAATTTCATCCCGGCGGGCTGCGGGCGCTCGGGCGGTTGAACAGCCGCGACCACCGCAAGCTCGCGGTCATCGACGGCCGCACCGCCTGGGTCGGCGGGCACTGCATCGTCGATACCTGGCTCGGCGACGCCGAGGACGGCGAACACTTCCGCGACGTGTCGGCGCGCCTGCGCGGCCCGATCGTGCAGGCGATCCAGTCCACCTTCAGCGAGAACTGGGTCGGCACGACCGGCGAGCTCTTCGCCGGCGAGGGCGTGTTCCCGAGCCTGGAGGCCGAGGGCGATACGCCGATCCACGTCGCGAGGCTGCGCCTCGCGGGCACGGCCTCGGCCGTCAAGATCCTGCACCATCTGGCCATCTGTTGCGCCCGCGAGCGCATCCTGATCCAGAACCCCTACTTTCTGCCCGATTCCGGCGCGATCGAGCTGCTCGCGAAGGCCGTGCAGCGCGGCGTCGACGTGCGGGTCATGTCGCCGTCGAGCGGCGCGTCCGACATGGCGATCGTCCAGCACGCGGCGCACGCGAATTACGGCAGGCTGCTCGAGGCGGGCGTCCGCATCTTCGAGTACCGCAAGACCTTGCTGCACCAGAAGGTCATGAGCGTCGACGGGCGCTGGTGCGCGATCGGCTCGAGCAACTTCGACGATCGCTCCTTCGAGATCAACGACGAGATCGTCCTCGGGTTCAGCGACCCGCGGCTCGCGGCCCGGCTCGAGGCGATCTTCGAGCGGGACCTGCGGGACTCGGTCGAGCTCGAGGCCGGCGCGTGGGCGAGGCGCGGGCTCGGCCACCGGCTGCTCGACGGCTCGCTGCATCTGTTCAAGGAGCAGCTTTGACGCCGGCGCCGGCCGTGTGGAGATCGCCGGAGGCAGCATGCGCGTCCTGATGACACCGGTCGGCTCGGCGGGCGACAATCTGCCGCTGATCGGCATCGGGCGAGAGCTCGCCCGGCGCGGCTGCGACGTCACCGTCGCGACGAGCGATCACTTCGCGGACGTGGTCCGGCGCTGCGGCGCGAGGTTCGTCAGCACGGCGACCGAGGAGGAGTACCGCCTCGCGACCGACGATCCGAGCCTGTTTCACCCGATCAAGGGCTATGCCGCGGTCATGGAACGGGTCGTCGAGTACAACCGACGCCTGCACGACATCGTCGACGAGCATGCGCGGCAGGGGCCCCTGACGGTCGTCGCGCACTCGCTCGATTTCGCCTCACGCGTGCTCGCCGACGCGGCGCAGGATGCAGAGCGGCTGCGCGTCGTGCGCGTGCACCTGCAGCCGTCGATCCTGCGGTCCGATTACCGCGTGCCGGTGCTGCGCGGTAGCGTCGACTATTCGTTCCTGCCCCGCTGGCTCAAGCGCGGCATCTGGAGCGTCGTCGACCGCGCAGTGCTCGATCCGCCGCTTGCCCCGGCCGTCAACGCGATGCGGGCCCGCGCGGGGCTTGCGCCGGCGCGGCGGATCTTCGTGAGCCAGCTGCACTCGCCGCTGCTGACGCTCGCGATGTTCCCGGACTGGTACGCGCCGCCGCAGCCGGACTGGCCGGCGAACCTCGAGCAGTGCGGCTTCCCGCTGTTCGACGCGGCCGACCGGCGGGAGCCGGACGCCGTCGTCCAGCGCTTCCTCGACGCCGGACCCGCGCCGATCGTCTTCACTCCGGGGTCGGCGATGCGGTTCGCGCACGAGTTCTTCGATGCAGCGGTCGGCGCGTGCACGCGCCTCGGGCGGCGCGGCCTGCTGCTGACGCCGCATGCGGAGCAGGTTCCGGACGCACTCCCGTCCGATATCGCCCGGTTCGACTATGTGCCGCTCGGCGCGCTCCTGCGCCGCTGCAGCGCGCTGGTTCATCACGGCGGTATCGGGACGGCGGCAGCGGGGCTCGCCGCGGGCGTGCCGCAGGTCGTCGTACCGTTCAGCCACGATCAGCCGGACAACGCGGCGCGCGTGCTGCGGCTCGGCGTCGGGCGGAGGATCGTGTCGCGCCGCTTCACCGCGGTGACTCTCGCTCGCGTGCTCGAGGAACTGCTCGGCGCGGAGGAAGTCGCGCGGCGCTGCGCCGCCGTGGCCGCCCGGTGCGCGGCGGAAGACGGCATCGCGTGCGCGTGCGATTCGATCGAGGCCGTGATGCGCGGCGGCGGGCTCGACGCGCACGGCTCATAGCCGCTGCCGCCTCCGCGTCGCCCCGCGCACGACGGCCGCCGGCGCCGCGCGTGGCGCGCCGGATGCGGGCTGGTATGCTCGGGTGAACAGGTCTGCTCGAGTGAACACTTCCCATTCCACGCAC
>JAFGNC010000110.1 GCA_016927175.1 Gammaproteobacteria bacterium
AGGCCGCATTCTAGTAGCGGCCCCGCCGTGCCGCACGCGGGCGCGCCTGCGCGTGAGCGCGCCGCGGCCGCCGACGCGCCCGCGCGGGCCCGGCTCAGGGCGCGCCGCAACGCTCGCGCAGCCAGCGCGACGCGGCGATGACGGCGGGCTGGCGATCGAGCGGCGAGTCCGGCGCGCCGCGAGCAGTCGGCTCGTCGGGCTCGAGCGCGTCGTAATGCACGGCGCCGGTACGGTCGGCCGTGGCCGCGACCGTCAGCACGAGAGCGGCGCCGTCGGACAGATCGAACGTCCTGTTGCCGTCGCCGAGCCCTCTGGTCGCCGCGCCGAAGCTGCGCTGCCCCGGCAGCCCCCTGAACGCGGCCGCGACGACCTCGCCGGAGCTCGCCGTGCGCGAGCCGAGCAGCACGGCGATGCGAGGCTCCGGCGTACGCAAGCGATAGGCCTGCCCGGTGACCCTGAGCTGCACGTAGTCGCCGAGTCCCGCGCGCCCGCCGCGATACCACAGCGGCACGCGGCGCCCGTCCGGATAGACGGCCGCGGCGACGTCGCCTTCGCCGAGCAGCGGCCCGAGGCCGGCCAGCATCGGCCACACGTTTCCGCCCGTATTGCCGCGCAGATCGACGATCCAGCCGCAGCTCCGCTCGACGTCGAGGCGGGCGATGTGATCCTGCACCTGCTCGGCGAACTCGACCTGCTTCGAGAAGGCGCCGCCCGCAAATCCCGGCACGCGCAGGTAGGCGATATCGCCGCCGAGCAGGCGCCCCCGCGGGGGCTCGGCGGGCCGGCCGGTGCGCGCATTCGAGACCGGCGCGTCCGCGAGCGCCGCGGCCCGGTCCGGCGTCATCAGATAACTGTGGTGGTCGCCGAGGCTGCCGAGCGCATAGCGAAGCGCCAGATACGTGTCCGACGCGGTCGACGCGCCCCGCGCCTGCCGGAGCACCGCGGCGCGCAGGTCCGGCCAGTCGATCGCCGAACGACGGACCGAATTGCGCTCGATGATGTCGAGCGCACGCTCGACGTAACGCGCCGCTGCCGGCGAAGGCGCAGGCAGCGTGGCGGTGTCGTACCCCTCGATCTCGATCCGGTCGAACCACGCGGTTCCGCTGCCGCGCAGCGTCGCGCCGATCTCGACCTCGGCGGCCGCGCCGAAGATCGGCGCCTCGACGCTGTAGCGGGTCCAGTCGGCGGTGCCGGACGCGCCGCCGTCGCGCACGCCGTCGACGTACAGCAGGCCCTCTTCGCCGTCGATCCTGACCCAGAGGCCGGCGCTGCCGTCGACGCGCTGCGTTTTGACGTAGGCGCTGATCCGCATCCGGTTGCCGGGCAGCGGCGGCGGCGCCAAGCGCTGCGTCACGCGTGCGCCGGCTCCGTCCGCGGCGCTGCCGGCGATCCTGAGGCTGCCCGAGCCGTCGTAGGCGACGCTCCGGTCGACGGCTACGGCGTAGCCGTCGCCGCGCACGGTCCAGCCCGCCGGCGCGGTGCCGCCCTCCGCGGCGAGGTCGAAGCCTCGGTTCGCCGCGGCGTCGTCCGCGCCGGCTTCCGGCAGCGCGAGCAGGACCGCGGCGAGGGCCGTCGCGACGGCACCGCTCCGTCCGTGCCGTTCGCCGCCGCTGCGCCGCATCGTGCCCCGCCGGCTATCGAGTCGCGAGCAGCAGGATGCCTGCGGCGACGACGAAGACGACCAGGAAACCGAGCAGGTACGTCAGACGCCGCGTGCGGACCTCGACGACCTGCAGCGCATCGGTGACCCCCTGCAGCTGCTCGACGACCTGCTCGACGATCTTCGCGTGCTCGACGTCGCGCTGCTCGAGCAGCCGCACGCGTTCCGCCAGCTGCTCCGGCGTCGCGCGCGCACGCGGGTCGGACTGACGTTCCGCGGCGCTGCGGGTCTTGTCGAGCAGTTTGCGCGACGCGTCGATGATCTCGGGGCTGCGCCGCGCGAGCTCGACCCACGGGACGGTCTTGACGAGGACTGTGAGCCAGGGCGCAGGCATCGGTATCCGTTCGAATCAGGGAAAAGTGTGAATCAGGGAGAATCTGCGGCGTGGCCGTGCTGCGCGTCGCCGCGATACGCCTCGTAGTGCTGGC
Organism: Gammaproteobacteria bacterium; assembly: GCA_016927175.1. GTDB lineage: Bacteria > Pseudomonadota > Gammaproteobacteria > Steroidobacterales > Rariloculaceae > ZC4RG20. Next base: position 2,089 of record JAFGNC010000110.1, read on the forward strand.
GCAGCAGGTTGCGCCCGTAATCGTTGCCGTTCGGCGTCCGGATCACGGAATGGATGTGGTTGCGCGTCGCGACGTCCCGCGGGCCCGCCAGCGCGGTCGGCCCCTGGTGGTCGAACTCGATGTAGACGACCGGACTGAAGATCCGGTAGTAGAAGACGCCTTCGGGCCCGACCTCGCCCTTCCACGCGAAGTGCGTGCGGTCGAGGTGTGCCCTGATCTCGTCCATTCTGACGGCCGCATGACCGTCGTCCATGTTGCCGACGTATGCGCCGATCAGCGCCGTCAGCCGCTCGCGCTGCTCCCGGTCGAGCGCCGTCGCGGGAATGCCTTCGAGCGGCACGCGCACGTTGTCCCTGAACATCTCGGCCAGGTTCTCGCCGCGGCTCTTCGTGCCCGGCAGCATCGCGCGCCGCTGCTGCTCCGCATCGAGCGAGCGCATCAGCTCCACCGCGAGGCGCTGCTCGGCTTCGAGGATGGACGTGCCGGCGTACCGGCCGGAGTGCGCCGCGACGGGCTCCGAGCCCATGAACGTCGGCGTCATGACGACCTGATCGCCGAGAACGAAGTAATTGACGATCAGATGATGGCCGTCGAGCTGCCAGCCCCATGGCTCGGTCGCCGACGGCTCGCCCATGATCGTGAAGTAATAGAGGTGTTCTCCGTACTCGTCGAAATTGTCGACGAGCTCGGCGAGGTGATGGTTCAGACGCATGATGTCGCGCGCGGTGCCGTAACCTTTCGCGCTGAGCCCGCTGCGCAGCAGGTCGTACGCGGCCTCGCGCTGCGCCGCCGTCATCTCCTCGAGGCTGACGCCCTCGCGCGGAAAGCGGTGGATGTTGGCCCAGTTACGCCACTCCTGGTCGTCGACGGCAAAGCTCATCCGCTCCCGCTGCGCGGCCGTCAGCGCGTCGAGCAGCGCCAGCGCGGCGCGCCTGACGGGCTCGGTCGAGACGCCGGTGCTTTCGATGTCGAACAACCCCGGCTCGGGCTCGCCGTCGGTCGTCAGGCCGACGAACGGCTCCGCGAGCGCGGCTCTGGCGCGCTCGGCGAACGGCCCGCCGGACGGCTGCGCCATCGCGACGGCCGCTGCAATCAGAACCAGCGCGGGACCGGCCGCCGCAGCGGACGAAAAGCGTGCCATCGATCGATTCATCGAGCGGTGCTCCGCAAAGGGGCTCGATTCGATCATAAAGGCTGGCCCGGCCGGTGGCGACTCCCGCGGCCTCGAATGGCGCCGCCGCAGCACGACCGGCGCGGACGACGGCAGGTCCGCCGCGTCAGCCCGCGACAGGCACGCCTCGCGGCAGAGTCAGCCGATAGCCGCGGCCGCGCAGGGTCTCGATCGGCTTCAGCGCGCCGTCGGGATCGAGCTTCTTGCGCAGCCTGCCGATGAAGACCTCGATGACGTTGCTGTCGCGCTCGAAGTCCTGGTCGTACAGCGCCTCGGTAATCTGCGTCTTCGAGACGACCTCGCCGGCATGCAGCATCATGTACTCGAGCAGCTTGTATTCGAAGCTCGTCAGCTCGAGCGGCTCGCCGTTGAGCCGGACGTCCTGAGTGCGCGTGTCGAGCGTCAGCGGCCCGCAGACGAGCTCGGACTGCGCCCATCCGCCCGCGCGGCGCACGAGCGCATCGACGCGCGCGAGCAGCTCCTCGACGTGGAAGGGCTTGACGACGTAGTCGTCGGCGCCGAGCTTCAATGCCTCGACCTTGTCCTGCCAGCGGTCGCGGGCCGTCAGCACCAGTATCGGATAGTCCTTGCCTTCCGCGCGCAGCCGGCGGATCAGCTCGACGCCGGACATGCTCGGCAGACCGAGATCGACGATCGCAACGTCCACCGGAAACTCGGTCGCATAGTAAAGACCCTC
>JAFGNC010000111.1 GCA_016927175.1 Gammaproteobacteria bacterium
CCCAGGCTTCGGTGATTCGCTCGAGTGCCGCGTTCTCCATGCGTCTGCCGTCGTCGCTCATGCGCTTCTCTCCATCGCCTCGGCGTCATCGTCGCGAAGCTCGCGTTTCAGCCTGGCCGTGGCATACCTGAGCCGGCTCTTGACGGTTTCGCGACTGCTGCCGACGACGTCAGCGATCTGCTCGAGCGTCAGCCCCGCCTCCTGATGCAGCAGAAAGGCCTCTCTCTGAGGCGGCGGCAGGGAACGCAGCGCCGCGGCGAGGCGCTCTCGCAGCACGGTCTGCTCGTGTGCGGCGGCGGGACCGGCTCCCGGATCGGGGACGTCGACGTCATCGCCATTCGTCTGCATCCGGCGGTGCCGCCGGTAGAAATCGACCAGGATGCTGTGAGCGATCCGGTACAGGTACGATCTGAACGCGCCGCGCCGCACGTAGCGCGGCGCGCTGTTCACGATGCGCAGCCAGGCTTCCTGGAACAGGTCGTCCACGCACTCGCGCGGCACCTGGCGGAGGAAATAGCGATACAGCGGCCCCTTGTGCCGGGAGTACAGCGTCTCGAACGCATCGGCGTTGCCCGCCTGGTAGCGGGTCATCAGCTCATCGTCGTCCACAGCCATCGCCGAGCGTCACTTCGACGTTTCGGCCGTCTGCTCCTGGCCGATCAGCAACTCGTGCTTCTTCAGCAGCCCGCGCAGCTGATGGTAGCTGAGACCGAGAAGCCGGGCCGCCACGGTCTGCTTGTATTTCGCCTGCTCGAGCGCTTCCTCGAGCGTCTCCCGCTCGAACGCCGCGACGGCGGCCCGCAGATCTCGCGGCCAGCCGTCGTCGCGATGGCGCGACGGGGGGGCTGCCGTTGCTGCGCCGCCGTCGGCAGCGGGGGCACGCGCGGCTGCCGCCCGCGGTGCCACGTCACGGAGCGGCCCGAAAGGCGAAGCGAACGGATCGAATATGATCTCGACGATCGGCTGCTCCGGGTCCTCCGCCCGGTAGACGCTGCGTTCCACGGTGTTCTTCAGCTCGCGGACGTTCCCGGGCCACGAGTGCGAGTTCAGCGCAGCGCTCGCCTCCGCGGAGAAGCCGGGGAAGTAATCGCGCTTCAGCTCGCTCGTCACGTTGACGGCGAAGTGATAAGCGAGCTTCGGGATGTCCTCGGAGCGCGCGCGCAGGGGCGGAACGTGAATCACGTCGAAGGCGAGCCGGTCCATCAGGTCGGCGCGGAAACGGCCCTCGGCGGCGAGCTTCGGCAGGTCGGCATTGGTCGCGCCGACGACGCGGACGTCGGTCTTGAGCGTCTTCGATCCGCCGACCCGCTGGAACTCACCGTACTCGATGGCGCGAAGAATCTTCTCCTGCATCCGCAGCGGAATCGTGCCGAGCTCGTCGAGGACGAGCGTGCCCCCGTCCGCCTGCTCGAAGCGGCCGACGTGCGTTCGGTTCGCGCCGGTGAACGAGCCCGCCTCGTGACCGAAGAGCTCCGATTCGAGCAGCGATTCGGTCAGCGCGGCGCAATTGACCTTGACGAGCGGCCGGTCCCAGCGCTCCGACAGATAGTGCAGTCTCGAGGCGATCAGCTCCTTCCCGGTGCCCCGCTCGCCGACCACGAGCACGGGCTTCGACAGCGGCGCCGCTCGCGAGACATGCTCGAGCATGGCCAGAAACGTCGGCGATTCACCGAGCAGCGGAACGGTTTCCGGGCGCTCTGCGGTCATGGCGCGATTAGACAAGCGTTGGCGGGAAAAGCCAAGACTTGGCCAGGCGGCAGCCGCCCGAAGCGGCGCCGAAGCGTGGTCGGATCGGAATTACCCTTGGTTAACAGTAGCTTACGCGGTTACGAACCGGTGGCATGAAAGCTGCTAAAGGGGTGCCATGACGATCGATCGGCCAAAATCGCCCGCGGAGCTCCGAAAGCTGCCCGCGGCCACGCGCCCTCGCGGCGCCTGGAGTTCGGCCGGTCGCATCGCGGGTCGGACCGCGGCTGAGGCGGCGGGACGTTCGACGGTCGGCCTGCTGAGCGTGCGCTCTCGTCGCAACCGGCCAGTCGTGCGGCGGAAATAAGAGGAACCACCGATGGGTATTTTTTCGCGGTTTTCGGACATCGTTAATTCCAACATCAACACGATATTGGATAAGGCGGAGGATCCGGAGAAAATCGTTCGTCTGATGATCCAGGAGATGGAGGAGACGCTTGTCGAGGTCCGCTCGTCGGCGGCTCGTGCCATCGCGGACCGGAAAGAGCTGGAGCGTAACCTGTCCGCGCTGGAGCGGGATGCTCAGGACTGGCAAAGCAAGGCGGAGCTGGCGCTCGACAAGGGGCGGGACGATCTCGCCAAGGCTGCTCTGGCCGAGAAGGCACGCGTGCTCGAATCGACGCGCTCTCTGAAGTCGCAGCACGGAGCGATCTCCGAGGGTCTCGCCAAGCTGAACGACGACATCGGCCGTCTCGAGGAGAAGCTCGCCGATGCCAAATCGCGGCGCAACGCGATCCTCGCCCGCCATCAGGCGGCCACGAAGCGGCTGGAGGTCAGAAAAAAGCTGCACGATTACCGTATAGATGACGCGTTCGTCCGGTTCGAGCAGTTCGAGCGGCGCATGGAGAATTTCGAAGCTCACGTCGAAGCGTATGACCTCGGCTCGAAGAAGGATCTGAAGAGGGAATTCTCCGATCTCGAATCGGCAGAGGCCGTCGAGAAGGAGCTGCAGAACCTGAAGGTGAAGCGGGCCGCGCAGAAGCGCGAGACGAACGAGCCGGGCTGACCGGCGGTTCTTTGGCCGGTAGTCGGGAGGAAGGACCGGTATGGAGTTCTCCGTCGCGCTTTTCGTCATCACGATCGTATTCCTCGTCGTCGTGATGCCGTTCATCGTCATCATGCACTACGGCACGAAGTGGAAAGCGGCAAAAGGGCTTTCTTCGGACGAGCAACAGCTGCTGGAAGATCTGTGGAAGAAGAGTCAGGTCATGGACAGCCGGCTGAACTCGCTGGAGACGATTCTCGACGACGAGGCGCCTGACTGGAGGAAGAAGACATGAGGACGGCGGCCAGGGCCCGGCGGCAGCGAGCGGGAGCGCCAGGACGATGAGTCAGTACGAGGAGGGGCTCGTGAAGGAACCCACGCCCAATCGGCTTTATCGAAACGCGGACAAGGGCATGCTGGCCGGCGTCTGCGCCGGCATCGCGGACTACTTCGGGTTCGACGCGAATATCGTCCGGGTGCTGGTCGTCATCGCGACGCTGTTCTTCGGCGGGCCGCTGATACCGATCGCTTATGTGGTGCTCGCCCTGCTGCTGCCGAAAGACCCTCGTCCGGGCCGGATGGACGGCGAGGAGGACAGCATCGAGCGGCGCGTGCGTACCGAGCCGCACGCGACTCTGAACAGCGTCCGGCACCGGTTCCGCGAGCTCGAGGGACGGCTGCAGCGGCTCGAGAAATACGTGACGTCGGAGCGCTTCAAGCTCGACCGCGAGTTCGAACGCCTCAAGGAAGGGCCGGGGGAAGGTCCCGCGGGATGACCGGAGGAGTCACCGGCGGATACGGATTACCCGGGCCGGTCGACGAGTGGTCCGAAGACAATGGTCCGAAGACGAGGACGACGTTGAGCGAAGGATGAGCACGGGCAGCCGGGGGCCCGGTGTGACAGGGGCGGGCCGGTAACGGCGCGCCGGGACAAGAATCCAAAGGGGCGCCGACCGTGAACCCGTTCGAATTCGTAATCATCATCATCGCGCTGGCTTTCCTCAGCGACGCCGTGAAATCCTACTTCAAGTCGAAGAACGACAAACGCGAAGCAGAGCGGCGCGAAGACGACGAAGCCAGCGAGTATGCGGAGCGGTTGCGGCAGCTCGAGGAGCGCATCCGCGTCCTGGAGCGGATAGTGACCGACGAGCAGTTCGAGCTGAAGCAGCGCTTCAGAAATCTGTGAGCGTACCCACCGACTCCCGAAGCGCCGCCCGGGGAGATCAGGTCACTCGGGATTCGCGGCTTTGTAGGCCTGGACCTGCTCGTTGAACGCCGCGGCCACGCTCTCCATTTCGCCGACGGCCGAGTTGTGGCGGGTGATCATCAGGGACTTGTACTCGTCGGGCGCGTCTTCGCCGGCGGCCTCCAGCTCCTCGTTGATGCAGGCCAGATACTCCTCCATGGCCGCGACGTAGTCCTTGACCTGCTGCTGCGCGGTGACCATCTCGTCCATCGTCGCCTCGCTCCCGTCGGGAACGGCGACCATGGACGGGGTCTCACAGGCCATGGCTCCGGCCGCCACCAGACCCGACAACGCGACGCCGGCACGAAAGATCGTTTTCATTCAGCTTTCCTCACCTCGAACGGGATTTTCACCGTCGCTCGACTATAGCGCACGCCCCGGAAGCCAGCCAACAGGGCGCGGCTGCGCTCGAGCGCGTCAGGCCCCGGCGAACAGCGCCCGGTGCTTACCCGTGCCCTCGGCCTCCGCCAGAAGGATCTCAACGAATGAGTCGGCGTCGACCGGGTCGCCGAACAGGTGCCCCTGAACGTAGTCGCAGTCGTGCCGCCGGAGGAACCTGAGCTGCTCTTCCGATTCCACGCCTTCCGCGACCACGTCCAGCTTCAGGTTGTGACCCATCTGGATGATCGTCGACACGATCGCTGCGTCGTCCCGGTCTATCGCGACGTCTCGGATGAAGGACTGGTCGATCTTCAGAGTGCTGATCGGAAACTGCTGCAGCGCGCTCAGCGACGAATAGCCGGTGCCGAAGTCGTCGATGGCGAGGTGCAGACCCATGCCGTAGAGAGCGTCGAGGATCCGTATCGTGCGCGCCGTGTCCTCCATCAGCGTCGTCTCGGTGATCTCGAGCTCGAGGCAGGTCGGGGAGACGCCATGGGAGCGGAACGTGTCGCGGACCCTGTCGAGAAAACGCTGTTGCAGCAACTGGCGCAGGGACAGGTTGATCGAGACGCGGCAGGGCGACGGCAGGTGGCGCTGCCAGTTGCGGTAATCGGCGCAGACGCGGTTCAGCACCCAGTCGCCGATCTGCAGGATCAGGTTCGTCTCCTCGGCGAGCGGGATGAAATCCGAAGGGTAGACTAGCCCCCTCTCGGGCAGGTCCCAGCGCACCAACGCCTCTGCGCCTTCTATTCTGCCGGTCTTGACGTCGTACTTCGGCTGATAATGCAGCCGCAGCTCGTCGCGCTCGAACGCGCGGCGCAGCTTGCTCTTCATCATCAGCCGCTCGACGGCGGCCGTGTTCATGTCGGGCGAGTACAGCTCGTACCAGTTGCCGCCGGCCTTTTTCGACTGGTACAGCGCGGCGTCGGCGTTGCGGATCAGATCGATGACGTTGTCGCCGTCGCGCGGATACAGCGACACGCCGATGCTGGTCGTCATGAAGATCTCTTCGCCGTGAACCTGGAACGGCCGCCCGACTGCCCGGAG
>JAFGNC010000566.1 GCA_016927175.1 Gammaproteobacteria bacterium
TGCCGCCTTCCGCGTTTTCTGCGGGATGGCCGGGCCGGCCGTGGACGCAGAGCGGGCACGTCTAGCTCAACAAGTGCGTTAACGGATACCCATAACTAAAGGATTACACGATGAATAGCGTCATAAGGAACTCGCCCGGCCCGTGGCTCGCGGCCGAAGGGCAGAGACGGCTTCGCCCCTCCGCGGAATGGCGCCGCCGGCCGGCGCGCGGCCTTGCCCCGGCAACGGTGCTGACGCTGACGCTCATGCTGGCACTCGCCGGCTGCGCCGTCGGTCCCGACTACGTGGCGCCGGACACGCAGCCGGCCGCGTTCAGCGACGCCGGCACGGACCTGCTCGTCGAGCAGCCGTTCGAGGCGGCGTGGTGGGAGCAGCTCGGGGATCCCGTGCTCGACGAGCTGATCGAGCGCGCGCTCGTCGGAGACCTCGACGTACGCGTCGCCGCGGCGCGCATCGACGAGTCGCGTGCCCTGCTCCGCTCGACGCGCCGCGCGCAGTGGCCGAGCTCGCAGTACCAGGCGGTCTACGACGAGAGCAAGGCGCAGCAGCCCGTGTTCACGAACGAGCGCCTCGAGGTCGAGAGCTATCGGACAGGCCTGCAAACCGCGTGGGAGCTCGACGTCTTCGGCCGTCTGCGCCGAGGCACCGAAGCCGCCGTCGCCGAAGCGCAGGCCGCCGAGGCTACGCTGCGCGACGTGCAGGTGATCGTCGCCGCGGAGGTCGCGAGCACGTATCTCGACCTGCGCGAAGCACAGAAGCGGCTGCGCGTGGCCGAGGCGAACCTCGAGAACCAGCGCGAGACGCTGCGCCTGACGCAGATCCGCTATGACCTCGGGCGCGGCACGGAGCTCGACGTCGCGAGTGCGCGGGCCGCGCTGGCCGCGACCGAGGCGCAGATCCCGGCGCTCGTCACGGCCGAGCACGTCGCGGGGAACCGGCTCGCGGTGCTGCTCGGCGTGCGTCCCGGCGAGCTCGATGTCGAGCTCAGGTTCAGAGAGACGCCGCCGCATCTGACGACGCTTGCGATCGGAGCGCCGGAGGAGCTGCTTCGGCGAAGGCCCGACGTGCGCGCGGCCGAGCGGCGGCTGGCCGCCGCGACGGCGCGAATCGGCGTCGAGAAGGCCGACCTCTTTCCGCGCGTCTCGTTGAGCGGTTTTCTCGGCTTCATCGCCGGCGACTCGAGCGAGCTCGGCGAATCATCGAGCCGCGCGTGGAGCGCTACGCCGGTGATCAGCTGGAGCGCGTTCGACCTGTCGGGCGTCAAGGCAGAAGTGCGAGGCGCCGAGGCGCGCACGAGAGTCGCGTTTGCGGAGTACGAGCGGACCGTGCTGCGGGCGCTCGAGGAAACGGCGAATGCCTTCGTCGGTTACGGCCAGCAGCGTCAGCGCCTCGCCGCGGTCGTCGAGCAGGCCGAGGCATCGCGGCGCGCGGCGGAGCTCGCGCGCGTGCGCTATCGGGAAGGTGCGCTCGATTTTCTGCGCCTGCTCGATGCGGAGCGCACGGTGCTCGAGGCAGAGGACGCGGTAGCGGTTGCCGAAGCGGCTCTGAACGGCTCGGTCGTGGCGGTCTACAAAGCGCTCGGCGGAGGCTGGGAAGCCGCGCCGGTAGTCGCGACGCGTTAGCCCGCGGCAATGCATCGGTGCGGCGCTCGCAAGATCCGCAGAAAAAGCTCACGAAAGCATTTCGTTTTCGTCAGGTATGGCGCCGCGCCGTTCGCGACACTGCTCCCCAAGGCAGAAGGAAAGGCAGCACCCAGACGACCTTCGAAGATTCAGCGAAAGCCTCCTCCCGCCGAGCAGCCGATTACGAAGATGTAGTCAACAGGAGCAGCAACCATGAACACGACGACCAAAAGCCGGAAACAGGAACAGCGGCGCAACGGGCGATTCAGCTGGATATTCTCTGAAACGACGATCGGACTCGTGATTCTGGCATCCGTCCTGCCCGCCGTCGTCCACGGTGTTCTGAGCCTCAACAACCTGCCGGTCGTCTGAGACGCGACCGAGCGGCGGAGTCACACCTCCCCGGAGCCCGGGAGCGGCGAAACGCCTCCCGGGCTTCGTGCCGCCCCCCGGCCGAGCGCCCCGAGCCTGCGCAACCCGCCGAGTCTCCTGTCGCGCACCTTCCGGCCGACCGTCACCTTCCCGATCACCCGTTCGAAGTGCTGCGGCGTCAGCGCCGGGTTCAGCTCGAGGCACCGCTCGAGCGCCCGCCTGCCCCGCTCGACGTCGTTCTGCTGACCGAGCACGTTCGCATGGTGCATCCAGGCGAGCGCGAGGCGCGGCCGCAGCTCGATCGCGGCCTCGGCGGATGCGCTCGCGGCGGCATAGCGGCCTTCGCAGAGCTCGGCGACGGATTCGTGGTAGCGCCAGAACGCGACTCCGGGGTGCTGCGGCTCCATGCCGAGCAGGCGGTCGAGGATATGCCGCAGCTCCTTCAGATCCCCGGCATCTCCCGTAGCGGTCAGCGGCCAGCCCATGTAACCCCACGCTCCGAAATCGAACGGCGCGCAGGTCACGGCCTTACGCAGGCACAGCAGGCTCTTGCGGTGCTCGCCGCACCAGGTCCAGATGGGGCTCGCCATCTTCAGGACGTAAGGGTCCTGCGGCGCGAGCGCGAGCGCCTTTTCGGCGGCTTCGCGCGCCGCCGCCTGGTCGCGCTCCGGCGAGTCGCTGAGATTGTTGACGAGCCGCTCGACCAGCAGTGCGCTCAGCGTCGCGTGGGCCGCAGGATAGTCGGCGTCGAGCTCGATGGCGCGCCGCAGAGGCTCGATCGCTTCGGCGAAGCCCTCCGCCGTGTAGTCCATCACTAACGCCCGCGCCTTCTGCACCAGTCCCCACGCATCGAGGCTGTTCGTCGACCTGTGGCGGGCCTCGCGCATCTCCGCGCGCAATTGCTCCGTCGCGAAGGAGCCGACGATTTCTCCGGCGATTTCCTTCTCGATCGCAAGCAGATCCTCGATCGTCCGGTCGTAGCTCCGCGCCCAGACCTGCGTGCCGCCGATGGCGTCGTTCAGCTCGGCGACGACGTGCATGCTCCGTCCGTCGCACAGGACGCTTCCGGAGATCGCATAGTCGACGTTGAGCCGCTTGCCGATGTCACGAATGTCGCAGCTCTCGTTCCTGAACGCGAACGACGACCGGCGCGACGCGACGCGCAGGCGATCGACGCGGGCGAGCGTGCTGTGAAGCTCGACCGCCAGCGCGTCGCCGAGAAAGACGTGAGCGGGGTCGATCGAGTGGTTGTCGAACGGCAGCACGGCTACCGAAGCTACGGCCGCGCCGGGCGCCGGCGGGCCCTGCGCCGGCAGCTCCGCCGGCGGCGGCTCCGATGATGCGCCGGCGTCTCCGTGCACCCCGCCGGGCGGCCCGGTCGGCGCGAGCGGCACGACCGTCTCCACCAGACGATAGCCGCGCTTCGGCACGGTCTGAATGAA
>JAFGNC010000112.1 GCA_016927175.1 Gammaproteobacteria bacterium
CGCCGCGGCGTGCCGCTGGCTCGGCGAGCGGATGGACTACAACATCGCGATCGCGTACATGGCCGCGTGCCGGGACGAGGCGCGGGCCGGGCGGCAGCCCGATTGAAGCTGCACCGTATGTCGTCCCGCGCATGCCGAGGCCCGCGGCGGCTCAGTCGTCGCTGTCTTCGAGGCCGAGGCGCTGGTGCCAGGCGGCGATGGATTCGTCGGGGTAGCCGTCGAAGAATTTGTCCCGCGGGTCTGGGCGGACCGTGACCCACGGCGCCTTTGACGCGAGCATCAGGTGAGTGCGCTCGGGCGGGACCGGGAGCGGAGTGTCGATCGCCGAGGCGAACGGGTGGATCAGCTCGGGCCACTCCGGAGCCCAGACCCACAGCATCGAGCCGCAGACGCTGCAGAAGCTGCGCTCGCCGGTGCTCTCCTTGACTTCGCCCGTCACCGGATCGCGGAGCCTCGCGTGGTAGACGGTGATGTGCTCGCGGCCTTTGACGTCGAGCGTGTCGGACTCGCCGCTCAGGTTGATCGCATAGCCCCCGCCGCCGGCGGTTTTGCGGCAGATCGAGCAGTAACAGAGATTGAACGGGTAAGGATGGGCGGAACGCAGGCTGAAGCGCACCGCGCCGCATTGACAGGAGCCTTCCAGCAGCATCAGCTCATCTCCGGATCCTTTTGCCGCATTCTACGCCTCATGCCGCGCTACGGGCTTTCCGGTATCATCGCGTGCCTCATACCCTGCAGCGGAGCGAGCCGATGGGCTTCACGACGAAACAAGTGCACGCCGGGGTCAGCCCCGATCCGGTCACTGGTTCCATTCTCACGCCCGTCTACCAGACGACGACGTTCGTTCAGGACTCGGTCGACGAGTATCTGAGCAAAGGCTTCTCGTATTCGCGTTCCGGCAATCCGACGGTGCGCGCGCTCGAGAACAAGCTCGCGATTCTCGAGGGCGGCGCCGACTGTACCTGCTACGCGACCGGTATGGCCGCCATCCAGGCCGTGCTGCAGGCCTGCCTGAACGCCGGCGATCACGCCATCGTGTCGGACGTGGCCTATGGCGGCACATACAGGCTGTGCACCAAAGTGTTCCAGCGCTTCGGTGTCGAATTCACGTTCGCGGATACGTCGAAGCCCGATGAGGTTCGAGCGGCGCTGAGGCCGAACACGCGGCTGGTGCTGACCGAGACCCCGGCGAACCCGACGCTGAAGCTGACGGACATCGAGGCGATTTCAGCGATCACGCGCGAGCGCGGCATCCCGCACGCGGTGGACAACACGTTCCTGACGCCTTACTACCAGCGGCCGCTGGAGCTCGGCGCCAACATCTCCATTCACAGCACGACCAAATACTTCGACGGCCACAACGCGACCGTCGGCGGCGCCGTCATCGTCGATTCCAACGAGCTCGACTCGCAGATCCGGTTCGTGCAGAACGCCGGCGGCGTGATCATGTCGCCGTGGGTGGCGTGGCTGACGATGCAGGGAACGAAAACGCTGTCGATACGCATCGAGCGGCAGTCGGCCAACGCGCAAGCCATCGCCGAGTTCCTGGAGTCCCACCCGAAGGTGGCTCAGGTCCGCTATCCGGGTCTCGAGTCGTTCCCGCAGCACGAGCTCGCCAGGCGCCAGGCGAGCGGCTTCGGCGCGATGATGTGGTTCGAGGTCAAAGGCGGCGTCGCGGCCGGCAAGAAACTGATGGACTCCGTCGAGCTGTGCACGCTCGCGGAGAACCTCGGCTCGGTCGAGACGCTGATCACGCACCCCGTCACGATGACGCATGCCGATGTCGACGAGGCCGAGCGCAAGCGCGTCGGCATCATCGACGGCCTCGTGCGGTTGTCCGTCGGGCTCGAAGACGCCGAGGATCTGATCGACGACCTGCGCCGGGCGCTCGACCGCATCTGACGCGGCGGGTCGACGCAGCACGGGACAATGCCGCAAGTCACGGAGATCAACGTCTATCCGATCAAGTCCTGCGGCCGGATAGCGAAGGACACGGCCGCGGTCGGCCCTCGCGGCCTCGACGGCGATCGCCGTTACATGCTGGTCGACGAGAACGGCCGCTTCGTGACGCAGCGCCAGCACCCGCGCATGGCGCTGATCCGCGTTACGGAGCTCGAGGCCGACGGCTACCGGATCGAGGCGCCCGGCAGGCCGCCGCTCGCGCTGCCGCGCAGCCGTGACTCCGGGGAGGAGGTCGTCGTCACGCTGTGGCGCAGCCGCGTCGAAGCCACCCTCGTCGACGATGAATCGAGCCGCTGGTTCGCCGAGTTTCTCGGTTTGCCGTGCCGTCTGGTCTACATGGCCGAGCACCAGCACCGCGCGGTGCCGAACGCGGCGGCACAGTTCGACGACGAGGTCGGCTTCGCGGACGCGGCGCCTTTGCTGCTGATCTCGCAGGCGTCGCTCGAGGATCTGAACTCCCGCCTGCCGGCGCCGGTCTCGATGCGGCGCTTCCGGCCGAGCCTGGTCGTCAGCGCCGAGCGGCCGTTCGCCGAGGACTCGTGGAGACGGCTCCGGATCGGCGACGTCGAGCTCGAGATCGGGTGGTCCTGCGCGCGCTGCGTGCTGACGACCGTCGATCCCGATACGGGGGTCAAGGACCCGGGCGGCGAGCCGCTGAAGACGCTGCGCAGCTTCCGCAAGACCGACGGCGGCGTCATGTTCGGGCAGAACGTGATTCCGCGCTCTTTCGGGCGGATCCGCGTCGGCGACCGCGTAGAGGTTGTTACATGAGAAAAGAGACTCGCGTCACGCATCAGCCGGAAGTCGAGCTGCCGCCCGGCAACGAGCCGGTCATCGCGCCGATTCATCGGTCCGTCAAATTCACGTATCCGACGATCGAGGAGTCGCTCGGCGCCGAGGCGCGCGCGCACGGCTTCGAGTACATGCGCGACTCGAATCCGACGACGCGCCAGCTCGAGCTGCTGGCCGCGGAGCTGCAGGACCGCAACGACGCGATCGCCGTCGCGACCGGCATGGCGGCGGTCTGGCTGAGCCTGCTCGGCAACGTCCAGACGGGTGACCGGGTCGTGCTGTTCGTCGAGTCGTATCGTCCGACCCGCGTCGCGATCCGCCGCTTCCTGCCGCGTTTCGGCATCGCGCATACGATGCTGAGCATCCACGACCACGACGCCATCGAGCGCGAGCTCGCGCGGGACGACACGAAGCTGCTGATGTTCGAGGCTCCGACGAACCCGATGCTGCACGTCCCGGACGTCGCGGCGCTGTGCGCGATGGCGCGCCGGCACGGCGTCGTGACCGTGCTGGACAACACGTTCGCGGGGCTGCACAACCACGGCGGCTTCGACGTCGACTACTACGTGCACAGCCTGACGAAGTACGCCGGCGGGCACGGCGACGCGATGGGCGGCATCGTGATCGGCGACGAGAAGCGGATCCGCGCGATCCGGCCGCAGGCCGTGAATCTCGGCGCGACGATGGACCCCGGCGTCTCTTACCTGATGCTGCGCGGCCTGAAGACTTACTACCTGCGCTACCGGTGCCATTCGGACAACGCGCTCGCGATCGCCGAGTTCCTGTCGAAGCGGCCGGAGGTCGAGAAGGTGTACTACCCCGGGCTGCCGGAGGACCCCGGCCACGCCCTCGCGAAGCGGCAGATGCACGATTTCGGCGGCGTCGTCAGCTTCGACCTCGCGGCGGACAAGGCGCGGACGTGGGCCTTCATCGATGCGCTCGAGCTGTTCGCGACGACCGCGAGCCTCGGCTCCGTCGATTCACTGGTCGCGCCGGTGCAGCTGTACCTCGGCAGCGACCTGTCGAAGGACGAGCTCGGGCGCGCCGGCATCGGCGAGTCGACCGTGCGGCTCGCGGTCGGCATCGAGCACGTCGACGATCTGATCGCGGATCTGACGCAGGCGCTGGAGAAGACCTTCGGCTGAGGCGCGGCCCGCGCGCCGATCGCCTACTCCTCGACCTCGAACGCCAGCAGCACGTTGCCCGGCCGGCCGACGAAGCCGCCGTTGCCGGAAGTCACGAACAGCTTGCCGCCCGCGACGACCGGCCCGGGGCCGTCGATCGAGCCGCCCCGCGCTTCGACCCCGTTGACCGTGTCGAAGCTGCCGTTCGTATCGAACGTCCACACGATCTCGCCGGTCTGCGCATCGTAGGCGCGCATGCCGCCGTCGGCGGAGCCGGAGAACACGATGCCCGGGATCACGGTCAGCGCGGCGGATTGCGCGGCGCTGCAGCCCTGCTGCACTTCGCACAGCAGCTCCGGCGGCGGCTGGTGCCAGACGCGTCTTCCGGTCGCCAGCTCCACCGCGTGCAGCCCGCCGGGCGCGGGCGTCAGGTGGTCGGCGACGCCGAAGTACGCGCGTTCGCCGTCCGTCGCGGAGCCCCACACGCCGCCGACCGGGCTGCCCTGGCCCCAGCGGTACTCCCAGACCATGCGCCCCCGGTCGTCCGGATCGAGCGCGTAGCCGACGCCGGATTTCTGCGTCACGACGAGCAGCTCGCGGCCGTCGGCCGTCTCGATCAGCCCCGGGGACGCTGAGAAATCGAAGTCGGGGCCGACGTCCTCCGGGCAGTTCGGATTGTCGCCGGCGTTCGGATCGCCGCTCGACTGCTCGTCGCAGCCGAGGATCCAGACGTCGCCGGGCGTGATCTGGTTGACCCACTCGATCGCGCCGGTCTCGAGCGAGAATGCGACGATCGCGTCGCTGGTCGGAGGATTCGGATCGGCGTACCCGTTGCCCGTCGCGGCGTACAGCAGGCCGCGCTTCGGATCGACGGTCGGCGTGCTCCAGATCGGGGAGCCCGCCGGGCCCCACAGCTGGGTGCCGGTCGTGCTCTTGCCGCGCGGCCGCGGCTCATCGACCGTATAGGTCTTCCACACGACCTCGCCGGTCGTCGCGTCCAGCGACGTGATGCTGCCGCGGAACGTGCAGCACTCGTAATCGGGCATCGAGGCCGCGGTCTCCTCCGAGACTCCGGACAGCGGCACGTACAGGCGGTTGGCGTGCAGCACGGGCGCGCCGGTCGCCCGCGCGGCCGGATGCTCGTCGAGCTTGCGCGACCAGATCAGCGCGCCGGTCCCGGCGTCGACCGCGTAGGCGCGAGCCTGCGCGTCGGCGAAGTAGATCGCGTAGCCCGGCTCGCCGGCCAGAACGACCGGGCCGACCGAGATCGCGGTCCGCACGCCCGCCTCCGCCTGAAACGTCCAGTACGTGCAGCCGGTTTCCGCATCGAGCGCGTATACGGCGCCCGAGGGGCTCGCCATGAACACGCGTCCGCCGACGACGGCCGGCTGTGCGCGCGACTGCGTCGCGCCCGGAATGCCGAAAGCCCATTTCAGCTTCAGCCGCGGCACGTCGGCCGCGGCCAGCCCGCCTGTGTCGCGCTGAAACCGCGTATTCGACGTATCCGGCCCCCAGCCGTTCCAGAACCCGCCCGGCAGCAGCGACGGCAGCGGCGGCGTGCCCGAGCACATGCCGGTCGCGAATCCGCGGGGCGCGTCGGCCACGACCCTGCCGGTCAGGAACTCCGCGACGGCGACCCGCTGCTCCGCCGTCAGCAGCTGCCCCTGCAGCCGCATGAAGCCGTCGGTCAGCGACTCGACGATCGCGTTGGGCGAATAGGCGGCCAGCTGGTCGATGTCCGGGATGCCTTCCTCGGGCGGCTCGACGTGACACGCGGCGCACTGCTCGCGGAACACCGCCTCCCCGTCCGCCGCAGGCTGCGCCGACGTTGCGGCTCCGACCAGCAGCAGGGGCAGGGCGGCGAAAAACTGAGCAGCGGCGCGCATGGCGACTCCTTGATCGGGTTTCAGATCCGGTTTCGAAAGGGCCG
>JAFGNC010000567.1 GCA_016927175.1 Gammaproteobacteria bacterium
AGTCTTCTCATAGCTGCGACCATTAATCCGGCAACATCTTTACCCGGTTTGATACCGAATTCTTCACCAATTGCCACTCGAATCATCAGCAGGAAACGCCGTTGCGTCTCAGGCTAGCACACGCATTGCGGGCGGCCGGAACATTTTCGCCGCAGCTCGGCGGGGCGCCCTGCCGGAGCAAGCCGCCGTTCCGTTTCGATCAAGCAGCGAAAACGTGAGAACAGCTCGGCGAGCCGCCTGTGTGCCGGTCGCGGCGGGCTCTCGTGCCGACGCTTCCCTGTGCGAAGATGGCGGCGAGCAGACGAAAGGAGGACGTCACATGAAGTGCCCTCTCGACGAGACTCAGCTCGTCATGACGGAGCGACAGGGAATCGAGATCGACTACTGCCCGCAGTGCCGCGGCGTCTGGCTCGACCGCGGCGAGCTGGACAAGATCATCGAACGCTCGAGCGCAGCCCGCCCCCCGGAACGCGCGCCGGAGCGCGACTACGGACGCAACGAGCGCGAGCGCTTCGGTCGCGACTCGCACCACGACCGTCACGGGTATCGCAAGCGCAGAAAGGAGTCGTTTCTCAGCGACCTTTTCGATTTCTGAGCCGCCGCGGCGGCTCGGGCACGCCGCCGGCATGAACCGCCGCCACAGTCGCCGCCGGCGCGGCCGACGCACGCTTGATCGGTCGGGCGCCGACGGTGCAGACTGCGAGCGTGCCGAGCGGGGGCCGCGCTGAATCCGATCCCGGCCGAACGACGAATCACAACGTATACAGGCCGTGGCGGCACGCGTCGCCCCTGACCGAACAGACGAGGATTCAGCGCCCTCGCGCCGACGACTGCCCCGATGACAGACTTGCACCCCCTGACCGCCGGCATGCTCGAGGCGAGCGCGAGCGGCTACGCTGCGGCGGCAGCCGCCGCGCTGCACAGGCGCGAACGGGGGACCGCCGCGGCGGCTGCCGCGATGGCACCCGAGCAGAGGGCTTATTTCTCGCAGCGCATCCTGGAGCTCGCGGCCGCGGTCAGAATGCAGACTCCCGAGCTGTTCGTGCGGCGCGCGGCCTGGCTGCGCCGCGCTCTGCTGGCGCGGGGCGAGAACGAAGCCCCCCTCCGGAACGCTCTGCTGAGCCTGCGAGAGGCGCTTGCGCAGGAGCTGCCGACGGACGTCGGGGCAACGGCCATTGCCCCGATCGATGCGGCGCTCGAGGCGCTTGCCGCGCCGCCGCAGCCGGATTCGGATGCGCTCGCTGCCGAGAAGCCCGGCGACCGGCTGGCGCTGCGCTACCTCGAGGCGTGCGTCGGCGCCGAGCCGGAACGGGCGATCGGTATCGTGCTCGACGCTCTGCGGGAGCTCGAGCCCGCCCGGATCATCACCGAGGTGCTCGCGCCGGCCGAGCGGGAAATCGGGCGGCTGTGGCACGCCGGGGAGGCCATGGTGGCGGAGGAGCGGCTCGTGACGGAGACGACGCGGCAGCTGCTGACGCTGATCGGGCACCGCAGTGCCGCGCCGGCGCGGTTCGAGCGAACCGTAATCGCCGCATGCGTGTCAGGGAACATTCACGACCTCGGCGTCAGGATGGCGGCGGAGCTGTACCGCCTCGCCGGCTGGCGGGTCCTGTTCCTCGGCACGACGCTGCCGGCGAACGAGCTCGCCCGGGCCGCCGCGACGTTCGACGCCGACCTGGTCATCGTGAACGCGACGCTCGTGACGCAGCTGCGCGATGCGGCGGACGTCGTCGAGTCGGTCCGGCGAAGCTCCGGCCGCACTCGCATCCTCGTCGGCGGGGCGGCTTTCGACGAGGCGCCGGATGCGTGGCGCGCCGTCGGCGCGGACGGCTACGCGGCGAGCCTCGATACCGTTGTCGCAGCGGGCCGCGCGCTGATCGGCGAGTGACGGTCAGCCGCGCCCGGGCGCGGCGGCCTGAAGCAGCTCGCGAAGTCTGATCAGTCCGCGCCTGATCTGCGTCTTGACCGTGCCGAGCGGTCTGCCGGTCGCCGTTGCGATCTCCGAATGGGTCATACCCTCGACGATCCCCATCAGCAGAACCTCCCTTTGGGCCGGCTCGAGCAACTCGAGCGCCCGCGCCGCGGCCGCGGCGTCGACCGCAGCGGCGCCGGCCGAATCGCTGTCGCCGCTTCCGTGCTCGATCAGGCTCTCGTCGAGCACCTCGGTTCGAGGGCGCCTGTTGCGGCTCCTCAAGCGATCGATCAGTCGGCGTTTGGCGATGGTCGCGATGAAGGCTTCCTCGCTACCCGCCGCGGCGTCGAAGCGAGCGGCACTCTTCCACAGCTCGATGAAGATCTCCTGGCTCGCGTCTTCGGCGTCCGTTGCGCCGTCGCTCCAGCGCCTCGCCAGCGACCAGACGAGCCCGCCGTAGCGACTCATGCATTCACCGATCGCGGTCGGGTCGCCGCGCGCGATGCGCTCCAACACGGACGGGCGACGATCCATATCAGGGCCGGGTCCGGTGGCAGAAGTGGTCTTCAATTATATCGACCGGTTTGAATCCGATCGGGCCTTTCGGGCGAAACAAACCGAGCAATCCACCGAACCCCGAAAGGATGTAATCATGAAGAACCCATTTGCGTCGGTTCCCGGCCTCGCGGCCGTTGCGCTGCTGACGGCCGGGTGCGAAGGCGACGACGCATTCACTCCGGCTGCTGCGTCTGCGTCGGAACCGACGGTCGGCGTGCGTTTCCTCCACGCTTCCCCGGATGCGCCCAGCGTCGACGTGGTCGGGCCCGGAGCGACGTTCGCGGAAGATCTGGACTACAAAGAGGCCACCGCGCTCACGCCGTTTGCGCTCGGCGCGGCGAGCGTCAGCGTGGACGCGAACGTGCCGGGCGGCCCGTTGACCGTCATCGGCCCGGCCGAGCTCGAGCTGATCGACGACACCGTCTACAGCGTCCTCGCCGTCGGTCCGGTCGCGGCGCTCGACGCGCTGATCGTCACCGCGCCCGAGGCGGACCTTGCGGCAGGATCGGTGCGCGCGCAGGTCGTGCACGCGGCGCCGCAGGCACCGGCCGTGGACGTGTACGTGACGGAGCCGGACGCCGTGCTCGAGCAGCAGAACCCGATTGGCAGCTTTGCTTTCGGCGAGGTGCTGGATCCGGTCGAGGTCCCGGCAGGCGATTACCAGATCCGCGTCACCGCGTCCGGAGACCCGGCTGCGGTCGTGTTCGACTCGGGGCCGGTCCCGCTTGCCGCGGGCGCCGACCTGTTGCTCGTGGCGGTCGAGAACACCGGACCGGGCGACGCGCCGATCAGTCTCGTCGCGGCCGATGCCGAGGGCAGCGTCGAGATCCTGGACGTCTCGACCCCGGCCGAGGTGCGGGCGATACACGCTTCGCCCGACGCCCCGGCGGTCGACGTGATCGTGAACGAGGACTTCGAGAATCCCGTGCTGACGGACGTTCCTTATGCCGGGGTCAGCGACTATCTCGCCGTTGCTCCGGGGACCTACAACATCAAGGTCACTCCGGCGGACAACCCGGGCGTGATCGCGCTCGACGCCGATCTCGAGCTTACCGCCGGCGCTCGTTATTCCGTTTACGCCAGCGGGCCGCTCGCGGCGCTCGAGCCTTACGTGCTCGTCGACGACGATCGCCCGGTCGCGACCCAGGCGAAGGTGCGCCTCGTGCATCTGGCTCCCGGGGCGGGACTCGTAGACATTTACGTGACGGCGCCGGGCGAGGACATCTCCGGACTGGAGCCGGCATTCCCGGACGTCGATTTCGGCGACGAGACCGGGTACGTGCCGCTCGCGGGCGGCGAATACGAGGTGACCGTGACCGCGGCGGGCACGACTGCTCCCGCAATCGGACCCCTGACGATCCAGGTGTCAGACGGCGGAGTCTATACGGCGGCGGCGCGCGACGCCGAAGGCGGCGGTGCGCCGTTCGATCTGATACTGCTCGACGACTTTACGCCGTGACGCGCTGCCGGCGGCCGCCGGTCGTGTCCGTCCCTGTGGCCGGCCCCTCTGTCCGCCCCTCTGTCCGTCGGAGAGCCTGCGTCTCTCCGGCGGCCTCTTCTCGCCGACATCGAGCGCGCCGCGTCGGTGCTCGATCAGCGGGGGCACCGGCAGTCGCAACTGCTCGCGATGCGGCCGCGGCAGTTGCAGATCAGCGGATCGCCGTGCAGGCACGCGTAACGGTCGAGATTTTCGCGAGGGATCGAGACGGTCAGCGGGCTCAGAAAGACCGGCTCCTGATAACCGGCTCCGACCGTGTGGCTCACGGTGCGGGATGGCTGGAGCTGATGAGTCGTGCTGCATCCGCTCGCCACGGCAAGTATCACCGGCAAGGACAATGCGCTGAGAAGGGATTTCATCGCTCGTATCTCCCGGCAGAGAGCTCACGGACGGTGTACCGTCGGCAACAGCGCATCGCTTCCGTTCGCGAGACCGGCCGTGATTCGGGGCTGAAGTGATGCGGGTTCCGTAGTGCGAATCCCGTGCACGTCGTAGAGCAGTTTCCGTGCCAAAGATCTCGCGCACGTATAAGGTACTGAACACGAAAGAATCGCGATTCGGATATAGAAACGACGCTGCGCGGCGATCGTCCCGCTTTTGATCAACGATGTGCGATACCGGTCACCTGTTGGTGCAGGCGGCGACCCGGCGAGCGCGGTGCCGCTGGCGCGGCCGTCGGCGGGCGGGGGCGCCGAAGCCGCGTCAGCCGGTCGGCTCCGCGTCGACGCGGGCGATCCACCCTTCGGTGCGCGAAGACGCGGCCGGGTATCTGTCGAT
Organism: Gammaproteobacteria bacterium; assembly: GCA_016927175.1. Lineage (GTDB taxonomy): Bacteria > Pseudomonadota > Gammaproteobacteria > Steroidobacterales > Rariloculaceae > ZC4RG20. The sequence continues at coordinate 4,746 of JAFGNC010000567.1, forward strand.
GACGAGCGGGTCGTGGCCCGGGATCACGTGCGATTCGGAGCTCGCGAGCCTGCGCAGCGTCTTGTAGCCTTCGAGCAGCTCGCCGAGGTTGTACAGCACCGGAAACGCGCGCCCCGTCTCGATGTGCGCATAGAAATGTGTGGCGTCCGATGCGAGGACGACGTGGCCCCGGTCGGTCGCGACGCGGACGCACTGCAGACCCTTCGTATGCCCGCCGAGCCTGTGCACGGTGACGCCCGGCGCAATCTCGTCGGTGCCGTCGTGGAACAGCACCCGTCCCGCGAAGACGCGGTGCACCATCCTCGCGACGTCGTCCGCCTCGAAGGCGTGGCTGATCTGGTGATGGCACATGCTTCGTCCGGTCACGTACTCCATCTCGGCGTCCTGCATGTGGAAGCGCGCGTTCGGGAAAAGGGCAGCGTTCCCGGAGTGGTCGTAGTGCATGTGCGTGATGATCACGTCGGGCACGTCGGCGTGCCGGATTCCGAGCGCCTCGAGCCCTTCCTCGACCGGGTGCACGATGGTCCGGCCCCGTTTGCCGGCCATGGCGGCGTCGAAGCCGGTATCCACGACGATCGTGCGGCCGCCGCCGACGACGGCCCACACGTAGTAGTTCAACGGCATGTCGGCGTTGTCGTGCGGATCGCCGTCGATGAAGTTGCCGTAAGCCTTGCGCGCGACCTCGGCGTATTTGATCGCGTAGACCTGGTAAGTCGGTGTGGTCATCAGGTTGTCTCGGTACCCCGGTGTAATCGAGCCGCCGGCGTCAGGCCTTCAGTGCCTTGGTCGCGAGCGCGGCGCCCTCGGTCAGCGCCTCGAGCTTGGCCCACGCGATCTGCGGGTGCGACCGGCCGCCGAAGCCGCAGTCGGCTCCGGCGATCACGTTCTCACGGCCGACCCGTTCCGCGAATCGCCGGATGCGCTGAGAGATCAGGTCCGGATGCTCGATGCCGTCGGTCGCGTGCGAGATCACCCCGGGGATCAGGATCTTGCCCTCCGGCAGCTTCACGTCGTCCCAGACGACGTACTCGTGCTCATGGCGCGCGTTCGCAGCCTCGATCAGGTAGGCCTCGGCCTTGACGCGCAGCAGGATGTCGACGAGGTGGACCAGCTCGAGGTCGTACGCGTGCGGGCCGTGCCAGCTGCCCCAGCACATGTGATAGCGGACCCGATCCTCCGGGATGTTGCGCAGCGCGTGGTTCAGCGCGTCCACGCGGACCGTGCAGCGTTTGCGGAACGCGTCGAGCCCCATGCCGAGTCCGATGCGGTCCCACAGCGCGGGCAGCCACGCATCGTCGATCTGCAGCAGCAGACCGGCGTCCACGATCGCCTCGTACTCGACCCGCAGGGCTTCGGCCAATGCGAACAGGTACTCCTCGTCGGACGCGTAATATTCGTTCTCGCGGTACACCTCGAGGCTCGCCGGCGCCGTCGCCGTCAGGAACAGCTCGTCCGAGTCCGCATGCATCTTCAGCGCGTCGATCTCGCGGGCGAGCGCATCGTGCGCCTCGTACGTGATCGGTCCCGTGCAGACCCAGTTCGGCCGCTTCGGCCTGATCTGCTCGCCCGGCGTGTAGAACAGCGTGCCGCGTTCCGTCGCGTACCGGTAGAACTCGGCGAACTCCTGCCGGTCCTTGCCCTGCACGATCAGCGGCATGCCGTCCTTACGCGGCCGCTCGGTAAAGCCGCCGAAGCGGTAGTCGACGTAGGACAGCCAGTCGCCGCCCTTCGTGTATTCGCCCTCGTTGATGACGTCGAGGCCGATCTCCCTCTGCCTGCGCACGACGTCGGCGACCGCGGCGGCCCGCGCTTCCTCGCCGCGCAGCCCCGGCGGCTCCGGCAGGCTGCCGACGTGCGTGGTCAGAATCCGTTCCGTGCTGCGACGCATCGCGCGATCCCTCCGCGTTCTCCGGCTCAGCGCACGATGAACGGGTTCGGCACTTTCGCGCCGCTCGTCTCGATCAGCACGCTCTTCTCCTGCACGAACTCGCGAATCGCAAGCAGGCCGCTCTCGCGCCCGAAGCCGGAGCGCTTGTAGCCGCCGAAGGGCGAAAGCGGGCTCGAGACGCGGTAAGTGTTGATCCAGACGGTGCCCGCCTCGAGGCGCTGCGCCATCGTCAGGCAGCGGGCGACGTCGGACGTCCAGACGCCCGCGGCGAGGCCGTACTGCGTGCCGTTCGCGATCTCGACGGCTTCGTCGTCGGTGTCGAAGGGAATGACCGCGAGCACCGGGCCGAACACTTCTTCCTGCGCGATGCGCATGCTCGGCCCGACGTCGGTGAAGACCGTCGGCTCGACGAACCAGCCGTCCCCGCATTCGGGCCGCGCCGCGGGGCCGCCGCCGAGGGCGCAGCGGGCGCCTTCGCTCTTGGCGATGTCGATGTATCCGAGCACCTTGTCGTATTGCGGCCGCGTCGTGATCGGGCCGACCTGAGTCGATTCCTCGAGCGGGTCGCCCATGCGTGCCGTGCGCGCGAGCGCGAGGAACCGCTCGACGAACTCGTCGTGGATCGAGCGGTGGACCAGCGCGCGGGAGCCGGCAACGCAGGTCTGGCCGGTGGCGGCGAAGATGCCGGACACGACGCCTTTGACCGCGTTGTCGAGATCGGCATCGGCGAAAACGATGTTCGCGGACTTGCCGCCGAGTTCCATGACGACGGGCTTGATGTTGCGCGCGGCCGTTTGATACACCTGCGCGCCGGTCGCGTCGCCGCCCGTGAACGCGACTTTCGCGACGTCCGGGTGCGCGACCAGCGCGTCGCCGATCTCGGTGCCGAAGCCCGTTACGATGTTGACGACACCGGGCGGCAGCCCCGCCTCGGCGAACAGCGGTGCCATCTCGAGCGCCGACACGGACGAATGCTCCGAAGGCTTCCACACGAACGTGTTGCCGGCCGCGAGCGCGGGCGCCATCTTCCACGCGGCGAGCATCAGCGGCGAGTTCCACGGCACGATCGCGGCGACGACGCCGAGCGGCTCCTCGAGCGTGTAATTGAAGATGCCCGGCCGGTCGATCGGAATCACCCGCCCCTCGAGCTTGTCGGCGAGGCCCGCGAAGTAGCGGAACCATTCAGGCAGATAGCGCAGCTGGGCGCGCATCTCGAGGATCAGCTTGCCGTTGTCACGCGTCTCGTATTCGGCCAGCTCGTCGGCGCGGGCGGCGATGACGTCCGCGAGCCTCGAGAGCAGCTTGCCGCGCGCGGTCGGCGTCAGCCCGCGCCATTCCGGGCTCCTGAACGCATGCCTGGCGGCGGCGACGGCGCGATCGACGTCCTCGGCGGCCGCGCGAGGGATCAGCGCCCACGGCCTGCCCGTGTAGGGATTGAAGCTTTCGAAGGTTTCGCCGGAGGCGGCATCGACCGGTTCTCCCGCCAGCAGCATCTTGTACTTCCGCATCGTCGCTCCGTGCGTGCGTCCGCGGACATGCTACTGCGTTTGGCGGGAGGCGACCAACTCGGCGGCGAGCCGCTCCGCGTCCCGGCGATCGAGGTATGGAACGCAGAAGCGGTGCGTAACGGCGCTTACGCCGGCGATGTCGACGTCGAGCCGAGCCATGCGGTAACGGCGATCGAAAGGCGAGCTGCCGATGTGCACGCTCTGGATCCTGTTGCGCGGGGTCACCGAGAGGCGGCGCGTCAGCCAGCCGCGGCGCAACGCGAAAAAGCCTTCGTGCAGCGCCCATCCGGTGTACCTGACGTACAGGCTCGCATGCAGCCAGAACAGGGGCAGGGCGGCCGGCAGCAGTGCCGCCGCCCACCAGCCGGTCCACCAGACGGCCGGCACACTCGCAGCGATCAGCCAGGACAGCGACAGAACCCGGAAGATGCGCCACCGCGCGCGCGGCGCCAGCTTCTGCCAGTCGAGGCCCGCGACGCGCGCCTGCGGCAGCGCGACGCGGATCAGCGCCTCGGCGTTCTCGGGCCGGACCAGCGGCGCGAGCCACAGATCCCGAAAGTGCTGCTGCGCACCGCGTTGCCGTGCTTCGTTTTCGGCCGTCAACCCTCCGGCGAGGTCGACCTTCAGCGACACGCGCCGGAACAGCCGGTGCAGCAGCGTCGCCGTCTGATGCACGGCCTGGATGCGCCGCCGGCGCAGCGTCATCGAGATCCGCGTCAGCAGGCCATAGCGCGTGCGCAGATCGCCGTTTGCGCGCGTCAGCCTGAAATCGAACAGCATCGCGAACGCGAGCAGTATCGACAGCACCCGGGTCGAGACGATCAGAGCGGCGGCGAGCGTGAGCGCCAGCAGAATCTGCGCCGCCACGCCGAACGCGGCGACCGCGTCCAGGGGCAGGCGGGCGAGCAGCGGAGCGGCCCACTCGTTCGCGTTCTCGAAAACGCCGCTTTGCGCGAGCACGCCCATGATGGCTGCGACGACCAGCATCCCGCGGTTGTCGATCAGCCCGAACCGGACCAGCTCCGCGGGCGGCAGCTCGAGCAGCGTTTCCTCCCGCTCGGCGGCGTCAGCGCTCGGTGCGGCGTCGTGTGCCGAAGCGGCCGGCCGGTCCCGCTCGAAGATCCGCGCGCGCATGTCCTCGACTGCCGCGAGGTCCAGGACGCGGATGCGCGCCTCTGCGCTGCCGCCGGTCGAGGTTTCGACCCGCACTTCCGCGACGCCGAGCGCGCGATGCAGGAGGCCGCGTTCCGTGTCGACGTTCTCGATGCGGCCGTAGTCGATCGTTCGCACGTTGCGGAAGAAAAGGCCTTCGTGGATCACGAGCCCGTGCTGCGAGAAACCGTAGCGATAAACCCATTGCCGCCACAGGGCAGCGGCGATCAGAGGCACGATGACGGTCACCGGGGCCCACAGCGCGAACTCCCTGCTCGAGCCGATCACCGCCGCCGCGATCAACGGCACCAGGAACGACTTCAGGTAACTCGCGGTGCCGAACAGCCACGAGCTTGCGTGCAGCCTGCGCTCGGGTCTGAAATCCTCCGCGGTTGCGGCGGCGCTCTCAGACGGCATCCCCGTGCCCCTGTCGCTGCAGGCGGTCCCGGAGGGCCACGGCTTCGGAGTGCTCGAGACCCGGCAGCTCGGTGCGCGTGAACCGGCTGCCGGCGGTGTAGAGCTTCAGCGTAGCCACGCCGTAGCGGCGCTGCAGCGGGCCCTGCGAGACGTCCGTGTGCTGGATTCGCACCTTCGGCAGGCTCGACTGTGTGCGCCAGACGACGCCCTGGCGAATCGTGATGCCCGTGCCGTCGACGCGATAGCCGAGGTGCCGGTAACGCGCGGGAGGATACCGCCACGCGGCGACGGCCGCGGCCGTCAGCACGAGCAGCCACACGACCCAGACGAGGGGCGCGGCCGGCAGGCGCTCGAGGCTCAGTGCCGCCGCGACGACGGTCAGTACCGCCGCGGCCGGCGCGAACGCGGCGAGCGTGCTCCAGCGCCACACCGCGACCGTGCGCGGATCGACGGACCGGTCGCAGTCCGCCGGGGACTCTGAGGTCGGGGTCTCGGTGTCGACGGCCGCCATGGCTCGCGATCACAGCATCATCCCGCAGGGAAGACAAGCGCGACGTCGACATACCGACCCGGATCTCCGAGGAGCGCTGACGGCATCAGAGCGGGCTCAGGTGAGTGTCGTCGAAGGCGGGGTGCTCGACGCTCGGCGCGAAAGTCCGTTGACGCGGCGGCGTCGCCCGGGAGAGGAAAGTCGGAGCTTCGTATCGGGCGAAGCTCCGAGAGAAGGTCACTCTTCGTCGAGCTCGGCGAGCGCTTCTTTCGCAACGCGGAACGAATCCACCGCAGCCGGCACGCCGCAGTAGATCGCGACCTGCAGCAGCACCTCGCGAACCTCCTCCTTCGTGCAACCGTTGCGGATCGCGCCCTTCGTGTGCATCTTCAGCTCGTGGTTGCGGCCGAGGCAGCTCAGCATCGCGAGATTCAGGAGGCTCCTGGTCTTCTTCGGCAGCTCCTCCCGTCCCCACACGGCGCCCCAGCAGTATTCGGTCACGAGCCGCTGCAGCGGCATGTTGAAATCGTCGGCGCTCGAGATCGATTTCTCGACGAACTCGGCGCCCAGCACCGACTTCCTGATGGCGAGGCCGCGTTCGAACAGATCGTCGCTCATGTTTTCTCTCTCTCTACTGTCGTTGAATGGCACGCGCGCACGGGCGCCCGCGCCGCAAAACGGGAAGCTTCAGCGGGGGCGGGCGCTCACTTCGGCCACTGCGGCTCGGCGACGGCGGCATCCGGCGGGTAGACCGTCAGCGGCACGCCGTCCTGCCACTGGATCACGAGCAGCTCCGCGTCGACGCGGCGGCCCTGCTCGTCGAAGCGCACGCGGTTGCCCGGAAAGTAACGGGCGGGCCCGTCCGTCAGATCCATCGCGTGCAGCGCGTCGGCGACCGCGGTGCGGTCCGCCTTGCCTGCCATCTCGAGCGCTTCCTTCAGCAGCCATACGTGGCCGTACGCGCACAGCGGGTTCTGCGTCAGCCACGGCTCGCCGCTGCGCTCGATGTATTCGCGGCTCAAGTCGTCGAGACCCTTGACGTGCCAGTTGCCGACCGTCGACATGACGCCCTCGAGCAGCGCCGCCGGCATGTTCGCGGCGAGATCGGGGTCGCCCATGGCACTGCCGTTCGACACGGTCGGCAGACGGCCGCGGCCGAGGCCGAACTCGTTCATCTTCTCGAGCAGCAGCTTCGAGTCGGCGGTAACGGTCGGCAGCAGCAGCAACAGGTCGGGCCGCGTCGAGCGCACGCGCTGAATCAGAGGCGTCGCGTTGGCGAGGGGGGGCGTGAAGGTCTCGTCGACGACCAGCTCGAGCCCCAGCTGATCGAGGATGCCGCCTTCCTTCATCGGCTTGACGAACGCATAGTTCGCAGCCGTGTTGTCCATGATGATGCCGACCGAA
>JAFGNC010000014.1 GCA_016927175.1 Gammaproteobacteria bacterium
TCGAGCGCCTCGCCGCGCTGGCGCGCCGCCGTGATGAAGATCGTCATCTGCTCTTTGACGCGGGGCTGGCCGACGTAATCCTCGAGCCGCCGCGGGCGCACGGCGCGGTCGAAAGCCTCGTCCTCGTCGGCGGCGGACGCGGTCACGACGCGGGCTTCCTCGATCATCCGCGCCCTCCCGCCGCATGCACGCGCCGCAGCGCCTCGCGGATCAACTCCTCGGTCGCGAGCTTCGACTTGTCGAGCTTGTCGAGCATCCTCGTCACCTCCGCCGGCTTGTAGCCGAGCGCGAGCAGCGCCTCCTGCGCCTCGCTCTCGGGCGACGCCGCCGCGGCGCCGGCACTGGCCGCCGGCGTACCGCTGCCTTCCGGCAGCCGGTCCGCCATCTCGAGCACGAGCCTCTCTGCCGTTTTCCGCCCGACGCCCGGGATTTTCGTCAGGCTCGCGACGTTCCTGTCGCGGATGCACTGATAGAAGCCGTCGACGCTCATGCCGGACAGCACGCCGAGCGCGATCCTCGCGCCGACGCCGGAAACCTTCAGCAGATTCCTGAACAGCGCCCGCTCGACCTCGCTCGAGAAACCGTACAGCACATGCGCGTCTTCCCGTATCAGCAGATGCGTGACGAGAGTCAGCGGCTGGCCGATCTCGGGCAGCCGATAGAACGTCGACATCGGAGCGTCGACCTCGTAGCCGACGCCGCCCACCTCGAGGATCAGCGACGGGGGCCTCTTGCCGACGAGGGTGCCCCTCAGGAAGCCGATCACGACGCCTCCGCCGCCTTCGCGAGCGTGGCGCGCGCGAGGCGGGCGTGCGCGTGGCACAGCGCCGTCGCCAGCGCGTCCGCCGCGTCAGGCTCGATCTCCTCGCGCAGCCCCAGCATCATCCTGACCATGCGCTGCACCTGAGTCTTCTCGGCGCCGCCGCTGCCGACGACTGCCTTCTTGATGTGACGGGGCGCGTACTCGAAAACCGGCAAATCGGCGTGGAAGGTTGCGCACAGCGCGGCCGCGCGCGCCTGGCCGAGCTTCAGCGCGCTGTCGGCGTTGCGGTGCAGGAACACGCTTTCGATCGCGATCTCGGCCGGCTCGAGCTCGCGGACGATGTCGCCGAGCTCGGAGAAGATCGAGCGCAATCGCGCGCTGTGCTCGCCCCGCGTCCTGATGCTGCCCCACCGAACCGCGACGGTCCGCAGGCCATCGACGTCGACGACGCCGAAGCCCGTGTTCTGCGAGCCCGGATCGATCCCGAGAATACGTACCCGAGCGCTCACCGGCGCGGCTTCCAGATCTCTGCGTCGAAGGCCGCGCGGGACGGCACTATGCCGATTCCTCCAGCAGCTCCTCCGGAATCTCGGCGTTGGAGTAGACATTCTGCACGTCGTCGAGATCGTCGAGCGCCTCGAGCAGCTTCAGCAGCGACTCGGCTTCGTCCATGCCGACCTCGGCCTTCGTGGACGCCCGCATCGTGACCTCGGCGTTCTCGGGCTCGAGCCCGGCGCCCTGCATCGCGCCTTGCACCGACTCGAAATCCTCGGGCGCCGTCAGCACGTCGATCGAGCCATCGTCGTTGGTGACGATGTCCGTGGCGCCGGCCTCGATCGCGGCCTCCATGATCTTTTCCTCGTCGCTGCCGCTCGGATAGCTGAGCTGACCGACCTGCGAGAACAGGTATGCGACCGATCCGTCTGCGCCGAGGTTGCCGCCATGCTTCGAGAACGCGTGACGCACCTCCGCGACCGAGCGGTTGCGGTTGTCGGTCAGGCAGTCGACCATGACGGCGACGCCGCCGGGCCCGTACCCTTCGTAGCGGATCTCCTCGTAGCTGACCCCCTCGAGCTCGCCGGTGCCGCGCTTGATCGCGCGATCCCAGTTGTCCTTCGGCATGCTCTGCGCCTTGGCCTTGTCGATCGCGAGGCGAAGGCGCGGATTCGACGCCGGATCGCCGCCGCCGGTGCGCGCCGCGATAGTGATCTCGCGGATCAGCTTCGTGAAGATCTTGCCGCGCTTCGCGTCCTGCGCTCCTTTGCGGAAGCGGATGTTGGCCCACTTGCTGTGACCTGCCATGTCACACTCCGAAACGTGCCGGCTCGCCTGCAGGCGGCGATGCCGAATGCGTGAAATCCGTAAACCCGCGTGCGAAGCCGCCGCCCGGCTCCGCGGCGCCTATCATAACGGGATTCGCGCCGCGTGCGCGACAGCGCAGCGGCAGTCGGAGACGCCCGAACCGGCGGCTCTGCGCCGGTCCGATCAGCGATTGATGCCGTGGATCGCGCGCTTGTCGACGCCGAGCGCCGCTTCGTGCATCGCCTCGCTCAGGGACGGGTGCGCGTGGACCGTGCGCTGCAGGTCCTCGGCCGATCCGGAGAACTCCATCGCGAGCACTGCCTCGTGGATCAGCTCACCGGCCATCGGCCCGATGATGTGCACGCCGAGGATGTCGTCGTATTCCTGGTCGGCGATGACCTTGACGAGCCCCGCGCCCTGCTGCATCGCCTGCGCGCGGCCGTTCGCGGCGAAGCTGAACGTGCCGACCTTGTATTTCCGCCCGCCCTTCTTGACCTGCTCTTCCGTCTGACCGACCCACGCGATCTCGGGAGACGTGTAGATCACGGACGGTATCGTGCGGTAGTTGACCTCCGCGACGTGGCCCGCGATCAGCTCCGCGACGACGACGCCTTCCTCGGTGCCCTTGTGCGCGAGCATCGGGCCGCGCACGACGTCACCGACCGCCCAGACGTTCGGCGCCGACGTGCGGCAGTCGTCGTCCACCTTGATGAACCCTCTTTCGTCGAGCTCGACTCCGGTGCCGTCGCCCAGCAGGCCCTCCGTGTACGGCCGCCGCCCGACGCAGACGATCAGCTTGTCGACATCGATCTGCTGCGCCTTGCCCTGCTGCTCGTAAGCGACCTTGACGCCCTTGCCGCCCGCTTTCGCGCCGGTCACTTTGGCGCCGAGCCGGACGTCGATGCCCTGCCGCGTGAAGTGGCGCAGCGCGTCCTTCGCGATCTGCTGATCCGCAGTGCCGAGAAACGTCTCGAGCGCCTCGAGCACGACGACCTCGGCGCCGAGGCGCCGCCACACGCTGCCGAGCTCGAGACCGATGACGCCCGCGCCGATCACGCCGAGCTTCTTCGGCACCTCGGTGAACTCGAGCGCGCCGGCGGAGTCGACGATGCGTTCGCCGTCGAACTTCGCGACCGGCAGCTCGATCGGGGCCGAGCCCGTCGCGATCACGACGTGCTTCGCCTCGAGCACCTGCTTCTCGCCGTCGTCGCCGGTGACCTCCACGCGCTGGCCGTCGAGCAGCCGGCCGTGCCCTTTCAGCGGCGTCACGCCGGCCGCCTTGAACAGCGAGCTGATGCCGGACGTGAACTGTTTGACGATGCCGCGCTTGCGCTCGATCATCTTCGGCACGTCCATTCCGAGCGAGCCGACGCCGATACCGTGCGCCGCGAACTCCGATTCCGCGCGGTGATAGAGCTCCGACGATTCGAGCAGCGCCTTCGACGGAATGCACCCGACGTTCAGGCATGTGCCGCCGAAAGGCCGGCTGCCGTCGCTTTCCGTCCAGTTGTCCACGCAGACGGTGCGAAGCCCGAGTTGTGCCGCGCGAATCGCGGCGGGATAGCCCGCCGGCCCGCCGCCGATCACGACGACGTCGTATTTGTTTTCAGTCATTGTCCGCTCAAACCTGGAGGATAAGTCTCGCCGGATCCTCGAGCGACTCTTTTAGATACACGAGGAACTGGACCGCATCGCGGCCGTCGATGATCCGATGGTCGTAGGTCAGCGCAAGATACATCATCGGCCGAATCTCGACCTTGCCGTCGATGGCGACCGGGCGCTCCTGAATCTTGTGCATGCCGAGGATCCCGCTCTGCGGCGGGTTCAGAATCGGTGTCGACATCATCGAGCCGAAGATGCCGCCGTTCGTGATCGTGAAGGTGCCGCCGGTCAGCTCCTCGAGATCGATGTCGCCGCTCGCAGCGCGACGTCCGTAGTCGGCGATCGTCTTCTCGATCTCGGCGAAGCTCATGTTCTCCGCGTTGCGCAGCACCGGTACGAGAAGCCCCCGGTCGCTCGAGACGGCCACACCGATGTCGAAGTATTCGTGATAGAGGATATCCGTGCCGTCGACCGACGCATTCAGCAGCGGGAACTGCCGCAGCGCCTCGATCGTCGCCCGGACGAAAAAGGACATGAAGCCGAGCTTGATCTCGTGACGCTTCTGGAATTCCTCGCGGTAGCGGGAGCGCAGCTCGATGATCGCGCTCATGTCGGCTTCGTTGAACGTCGTCAGCATCGCAGCCGTGTGCTGCGCCTCGACGAGCCGCTCCGCGATGCGCCGGCGCAGCCGCGTCATCGCGACCCGTTGCTCGCGCCTCGAAATGCCTGCTCTCGCCGCGGGTTCCGCCGACGGCTCCTCGCCGAAATCCGTCGTCGCAGACTGCGTGCTCGCGAGATACCCGAGCACGTCCGCCTTCGTCACGCGGCCTTCGCGACCGCTTCCGCGGATCGCGCCGGGATCGAGGTCGTGCTCCTCGACGAGCTTGCGCACGGCCGGTCCCATCCGCTGCAGCGCCTCCCGCTCGCCGGCCTCGCCGGCCGGCTCCGCCTCGCGCTGACCGCCCGCCTCGCGCTGACCGCCCGCTTCGGCTGCACGCTGCTCCACCGCGCTCTTCTGCCGGACGCCTTCGCGGTCCGCTTCCTCGGCGGCGGCCTCGCCCGGCGTTGCGGCCGCGGCCGCCTTGCCGGCAGCCGGCGCCTCGCCGGCGGCGGGCGCTTCGGCCGGAGCCGCTTTCGCGGCCGCAGCGCCTTCCTCGAGCACGGCGAGCACCTGGCCGCTCGTGACGGTGGCGCCGTCCTCGACCTTTATTTCCTTTAAGACACCTGTACTTGGGGAAGGAACCTCCAAAACCACCTTATCCGTCTCCAGGTCGACGAGGTTCTCGTCGCGCTGGACGGCCTCGCCGGCCTTCTTGTGCCAGGCCACCAGCGTCGCGTCGGCGACGGACTCGGGAAGCTGCGGAACCTTGACCTCGATGCTCACCGATCCCTCGATTCAGGCCCGTTTGGCCAGCGTGGATTGTCGCTCGCGCGTATCGGCGGCGAGCGCTGCGGAAACCAGCGCCTGCTGCTGGCGCACGTGCAGCGCGTGAATGCCGGATGCGGGCGCCGCCGCACCGGGACGGCCGGCATAGAACAGCTGATGCTTTTCGGTCAGCGGTTCCTGCAGCCGGTGACGGATCTGATACCAGGCGCCCTGATTCTGCGGCTCTTCCTGGCACCAGACGATCTCGGTCGCGTTCGGGTAACGCGCGATGACGCGCGCATACTCCTCGATCGGGAAGGGGTACAGCTCCTCGATCCGCACGATCGCTACGCGATCCAGCTTGTCGGTTCGGCGCGCTTCGGCGAGCTCGAAATAGACCTTGCCGCTGCAGAACACGACGCGCTGCACCTTCTTCTCTTCCTTCGCGTCGAGCGGCTCGACCTCTCCGATCAGCGGATGGAAGCGGCCGCGCGAATATTCCTGCAGAGAGGAGACGGACAGGCGATGCCGCAGCAGGCTCTTCGGCGTCAGCACGACCAGAGGCTTGCGCAGCGGACGCAGCATCTGACGGCGCAGCAGATGGAACATCTGCGCCGGAGTCGACGGCACGCAGACCTGCATGTTGTGCTCGGCGCAAAGCTGCAGGAAGCGCTCGAGCCGCGCGGAGGAGTGCTCCGGGCCCTGCCCTTCGTAACCGTGCGGCAGAAACAATGTGAGACCGCATAAACGGTTCCACTTGGCTTCTCCGGAGGAGATGAACTGGTCTATCACGACCTGAGCGCCGTTGACGAAGTCACCGAACTGCGCCTCCCAGATCACGAGGCAGTCCGGCGACGTCGTGCTGTAGCCGTACTCGAACGCGAGCACGGCCTCCTCGGACAGGATCGAATCCGCGATCACGAACGCGCGCTCGTCATCGCCGACGTGCGCGAGCGGGAGGAACACCTCGCCGTTCGCCTGATTGAACAGCGCAGCGTGCCGGTGGAAGAACGTGCCTCTGCGGCTGTCCTGCCCTATCAGGCGGACGTGGTAGTTCTCGCTGAGCAGCGAAGCGTACGCGAGGTTTTCCGCGAAGCCCCA
>JAFGNC010000568.1 GCA_016927175.1 Gammaproteobacteria bacterium
CGTCTGGCTGAGCCGCCCGCCCGACTACATCAGAAACGCGGTCGGTCCGCGCTCGGGCAGGAACACGACGACGACGTCGCAGCTGTCTCTCGGCGCCGAAGGCCGGCTGCCGAACGGGGAGCATTACTGGGATGTCACGATGTCGACGGGGTACACGGACAGCGTCATCGTACAGAGCGGTTCCACCCGGCTCAGCACTTACAGAGCGGTCATGTCGTCCCCGAATTTCGGCCGCGGCTTCATCGCCGATCCGAACCCGTACATCACGGGCTTCGCGGAAAGTATCGCGACCTGCACGTCGGGTCTGCCGGTCATCGAGGATTTCCCGATCTCCCAGGACTGCATCACGATGCTGACTCCGGACCTGAAGAACGAGGAGCACATCAAGCAGACCGTCGTCGAAGCCAATCTCGTGGGCGACCTTGCGGAGATGGCGGCCGGTCCTCTGTCCTACGCGCTTGGCTTGAGCCAGCGCGAGAACAGCTATACGTTCGAGCCGGATAACCTGAGCCAGAATCAGAACTTCATCGACCCCATCGCGGGGCTCTTTCCCAACGAGAACAGCTCGGGCGAGTACAGCGTCTCGGAGCTTTACGGGGAGCTGCTGATCCCGATCGTGTCGGACGGTCCGGCGGGCGTCAGCCATTTCAACTTCGAGCTCGGCGGCCGCGTCTCGCACTGGGACATCCCGGGGGTAGACAACGTCGGATCGTACAAGGCGCTGATCGACTGGGGCGTGACGCCGAGATACCGGCTGCGCGGCGGGTTCAATAGGGCGCTTCGCGCACCGAACCTGGGCGAGCTGTTCATCGCCCGCACGCAGCTCTTCCCGCCGCCGCCCACGGTGTACGGCGATCAATGCTCGCAGAACAACCAGGTTGGTCCGTTCAGCGCCAACCCGGCGATCGCGGGTGCCGAGCAGGCGGCACAAACCGAGGCGATCTGCCGGGCGCTGATGGGCCCGCTCGGCGCGACCACGTACTACGATGATCGGGCGCCCGAGGCGCAGCCGACACTCGGCGGGTTGGGGATCCAGAACCGGCTCGGCAACCAGAACCTGCACGAGGAGCAGGCGGACACGTTCACGCTCGGCGTCGTCATGGACATCAACGACAACACGACCTTGTCGGTCGACTACTACATCATCGAGATCGAGGACATGATCGCGCTCGAGAGCGGCGACTCCGTGTATCAGCGTTGCCTGAGCATCGGCGAGAACCCGAGCGGGGACCCGAATGCGCCGGCCTGTCAGCAGCTCTTCAGGGACCCGACCAACGGCAATGCCGCGAATATCGATTTGCCCTACACCAATTCGGGCAGAGCCGAGGTTTCGGGCGTCGATCTGCAGCTGAGCTGGTCGAAGGAGCTCGGCGGCGGCGGGTTCAACATCAGCTCGGTCATGAACTACAACTTCTCGTCCGAGACGCAGGATCGGCCCGACTCGACGACGATGGACTGGGCGGGGACCACGGGCTGCGCGCTGCAGATCGAGTGTCAGGGCTACGACTTCCGCATCTTCACGAACTTCAGCTACTTCCGCGGACCGTGGGGCCTGACGCTCCGGCACCAGTTCTGGCCCGACATCCTGCCCGCGGCGTGCGCCGAGCCGCTCGCTACCCCGACGTCCTGTACCAACGCCCTGGCGACCGGCGGCGGTATCCGGGACAACTATCAGCTGTTCGCGCTGACGGGGAGCTTCGAGTTCGGCGAGAGGTACACACTGAGGGTCGGCATCGAGAACCTGCTCGACGAGGAGCCGCCGATGACAGGGGGCAACCCCATGGCGCTGCCGTTCGCGATCCCGGAACGTCATGCCGGCGCGGGCCTCGGCGCCGCGGTGGGCGCGACCTACGACCCGCTCGGGCGGCGCGGCTTCGTCAGCATGTCGATGGAGTTCTGACGCAGCGCTGTTCCAGGCGCTCAAGCGGCGGGCGCGAGCCCGCCGCTTCGTGTCTGGCCGGCACCGGAACGCCGTTCCGGCGTCTTGGCCAATCTCCGTTCCGGCGTCCCGGCCAATCTCCGGTTCGGCGTCCGGCCAATCGCCGTTCCGGCGTGGCGGCGAGTCACTGAACCCATCCCATCCGGCGGCATGCTCATCGCCGCACGTTCGCGACAAGTCGCTCCTGCGAGCTTCCGGCTGCTCCGGCAGCGAGCGCGCCCGGACTTGCCGGCCGAGTCACCAGCAAGGTTATACTCGATTGCCGCAACGGCACGATTGCGCGGCCCGTTCCGGGTCGCCGCCCGATCCGGCGCCGTACAACACGCAAGAACCAGCGGGGGCACGATGTCTTCTCTTGTTACTCGGGTCTTTGTCGCAGAGTTCGCGCGGCACGCTTCGAGCCGCGCCGGGAGCCGGCCGCTCGTGGTTGCGCTGTTGGCGGCCGTCTCGGCCTCGGTCTCGCCGTGGGGGAGCGCGGCGGCCCAGGACGGCGTTCTGCCGCAGGAAGGCCGGATCGCGGGCGTCGTCCGCAGCGATGCCGGGCCGGAAGCCGGCGTCTGGGTCATCGCCGAGACCACGGATCTGCCGACGCCGTACGCCAAGATCGTGGTCACCGACGACGAAGGCCGCTTCGTTCTGCCCGAGCTGCCGATGGTCAACTACCACGTCTGGGTGCGCGGCTACGGGCTGCGCGATTCGGAGAAAACCTATCTGCGCTCCGGCACGCTCGACGTCACGCTGGCGGTCGAGACCGCCGCGACTCCGGCGGAGGCGGCGAAGGTGTACCCGCCCGATCACTGGTGGGCGATGCTCGAGCCGCCCGCTGTCGAGGAGTTCCCGGCCGCCGGCGGTGAAGGCGAGGGGCTCGGCGTGTCGATGCAGAGCCAGGCTCAGTGGCTCGATATGCTCAAGCTCGGCTGCAACTTCTGTCATCAGATCGGCAACGCGACGACGCGCAGTTTCGACCACTGGAGCCCGGAATTCAAAGCTCAGGAAGGGCTGACCGATGCGACGTCCGAGCAGCTGTGGGAGCGGCGCCTTCGCACGGGCGTGCGCGGCAGCGACATGTATTCCCGGCTGGTGGCGCTCGGCCCTGACCGCAGCCTCGAGGCCTTCGCCGACTGGACCGACCGCATCGCGGGCGGCGCGCTGCCGCCGATGCCGGAGCGGCCCGAAGGCGTCGAGCGCAACGTCGTGATCACGATGTGGGACTGGGGCACCGAGACCTCCTACATGCACGACGAGATCGCGACGGACAAGCGCGACCCGACGGTCAACGCCAACGGGCCCGTGTACGCGGTTTCGAGCGGTCACGGCAAGCTGACCGTGCTCGACCCGGAAACGCACATCACGCACGAGGTCGTGATCCCGACGCGCCAGGATCCGAGCGAGATGACGACGAGGTTCCCGCCGCCGACGGGTGCGTCGCCGTTCTGGGGTAACGCACATCACTGGGGCGACGAGCAGCCGTCAGATCCGCACAATCCGATGCTCGACTCGCGGGGACGCGTGTGGCTGACGTCGTCCGTGCGCGCGCCGCGCAACCCCGACTGGTGCCGCGACGGATCGTCCAATCCGTATGCGCAGTACTTCCCGATCGACAATGCCGGCCGCCACGCGTCTTACTACGATCCCGAGACGGCGGAGTTCACGCTGATCGACACGTGCTTCACGACGCATCACCTTCAGTTCGGCTACGACGAGGACGAGACGCTGTGGTTCAACCCGCTGATCAGCGCAGGCTACCTCGGCTGGATCAACACGCGTCAGCTCGAGGAGACCGGCGACGAGCAGGCGGCGCAGGGGTGGTGCCCGCTCGTGATCGACACGAACGGCGATGGCCGCATCACGAAGCCCTGGAACGAGCCGGACGCGACGTACGACCCGGCGCGCGATACACGCGTCGGCGGCCAGGTCTACGGCGTCGCGGCGAGCCCCGCTCCAGGCGAGGAGGAGGTCGTCTGGGCCTCGCTGACCGACTATCCGGGCTACATTGTGCGGCTAGTGCGCGGCGAGAATCCCCCCGCGACCTGTATCAGCGAGCTGTACCGTGTGCCGGAGCCCGGCTTCGGGCCGCGCGGCATCGACGTCGACCGCGACGGCGTCGTCTGGACGTCGCTCGCCGGCAGCAGCCACATGGCGAGCTTCGATCGCCGCCAGTGCGAAGCGCGTAACGGTCCCGAGGCACGCGACGGGGCTCACTGCCCTGAGGGCTGGACGCTGTACCGCACCGACGGGCCGACCTTCACCGGCACCGACGTGCCGGCGGATTTCCAGTACTACAACTGGGTAGACAACTGGAACACGTCGGGCCTCGGCGCCGGGCGGCCGTGGGCGCCCGGCGGCAACTCGGACGCGCTGCTGATGCTCGACCCGGACAGCGGCGAGTGGTCGACGTTCCGCGTCCCGTACCCGATGGGTTTCTTCCAGCGGCTGATGGACGGCCGCATCGACGATCCGGACGCCGGCTGGAAAGGCCGCGGCATCTGGGCGAACTACGGCACGCACCTCGCGTGGCACATCGAGGGCGGACGGGGCACGAAGACGAAGATGGTGAAGTTCCAGTTCCGGCCGGATCCGCTCGCATACTGAAAGCCGCCGCCCTGTCGCGCCGAGTCATCGCGGAGGGACCCGTAGCGCCAGCGCGCGATAACGCGCTGTCTCAGCGGCGGGCCGCCGCCTCGGCCGCTTTGAGTACGCGCATGAAATTGCCGCTCCAGATCTTCGCGACATCTTCCGCGGAATAACCTCGGTCGAGGAGCGCCCGTGTCAGATTGGGCGCCTCACTCGCGTCGCGAAAGCCGACGATGCCGGCGCCGTGATCGAAGTCCGTGCCGACGCAGACGTGATCGACGCCGATGCGCCGGACGACGTAGTCGATGTGCTCGACGTAGTCCTGAATGCCGGCCCGCGGCACGCTCGCGAGCGCGGCGGCCGTATATTCCCCGCGCGCCTCTCCTTCGAGACGATGCGCATCGTCCAGCACGCCGCGGAAGGCGGGCGGCAGGCCGTAGTCGCGCCGGATCTGCTCCAGCCGCGCGACGAACGCGGGCGGCCTCGGCGCGAGATACGTGTTGAACGGCGGGATGCAGACGGCACCTCCAGCGGCGGCGATCGCGTCGAGCTCCTCGTCGAGCAGGTTTCTCGTCTCGTCGACCAATGCGCGCGCGGCGGAATGGCTCGCTACGACGGGCGCGCGCGACAGCTCGAGCGACTGCATGACGCCTTCCGGCGTGAGCTGCGAAACGTCGATCAGGACGCCCGCATCGTTGAGCATCGCGACGGCTGCGCGGCCGAGCGGCGACAGACCGCCGTGAGGCTCGTCGCCGGGCAACGCCGGGCGCGAGGAGTCCGCGAACGCGTTGTTTCCGGCATGGTTGAAGGCGAAGACTCGCACGCCCTCGTCCACGTAGTGCTGCACGAGGGAAAGATCCGCGCCGAGACCGTATGCGTTCTGGAACGCGATCAGCACGGCGATCCGCCCGTCGGAATGAATGTCATCGATGTCGGCGGATGAGTAGGCAAGGCCGAGGCGGCGCGGAAACGCGTCGGCGAGCGAACGGATGCGCGCCAGCTTCGCGTCGATCTCGGCCCGTGCCGCGGCGATGCCTTCGGCGGTGTCCGGTCCTGTCGGCGACTGAATCGCGAGCACGATCGTCGCCATGCCGCCGGCGGTGAGCTTGTCGACGGTGACCTGCGAAAGGCCGTCGTCGGTGCGGTAGATGTCGGGTGTCGTCGGCACGAGGACATCCACGTGAGCGTCGAGCGGCCGAGCCGCCACGTGCACTCTCCGTGCGATTTCTACGCGATCCTCCTCTGCAGGCTGAGCCGACAGGACGATCGGCGACATCGCGAGCGCTGCTCCGAGCATTGTGATCGGACGGCTCTTCTTCCGGATCCTCAATGTCATTCTCCCGCAGATCGGATCGGTCACATGGTACTTCAAAGCGTGGCCGAGAGCGCCGGCGGCGGCGCATGACGCCCTAAACTGCCGCGCTCAGTACGCTAGAACCTGAACGTGTAATTCACTTTCGCCGTCGCGTCGGAGAAGGTCGAATGGAAGCGATTGTCCCGGTCCGGGTCCGCGACGTTGTGATTGATCACGAAGTACACCTCGCGCCCGGCCTCCGGGATCCAGTGCAGCCGCGAGTTGATGCCCGCAACCTCGCTGACGTTGTCGTACTGGATCAGATTGACCCACGATAGCGTCGGCGAGAAGGCGATGTCGAAGCCGGCGCGAAGCAGCCGCGTCTCGAACGAGCCCTGCGGCAGGTCGATCTCGTTGAGCTCGTAGCTGACGTTCGCGCGAAACCGCGCGGACGGCCGCCACGTGAGCTCCACCCACTGGTCGGAGCGCGAGCCGCCGTAGAACCGCCCGTCGGGATAGCGTACGAACCGGGCGGAAGCGTAGACGTTGCGGTGGCTGCCGGTGCCGAGCTGAATGCCGATCGTGTCCGAGTCGTACTCACCGGGCGGCAATTCGATGCCGGGGTGGATCTGGAACGGTTCCGCCAGCACCTCGGTGAAATCGCTGATCGCGAGCATGATCGAGTCGCCTGTCCTGTTCGAGAACGTGAAGGGGCGAAGGAAAAATGCTTCCGTCTGCAGCCCTCCGTCGATGCTCTCGACGCGCTGATAGTCGAAGTTGAAGAGCCATGATTCCAGATAGCCGTCGCGCTTGCGCAGCATGTAGCCGAGGTTCAGATAAGTGTCGCTGACGCCGCGGCGGTTGATGAAGCCGAGCGCCGGATCGAAGTTCCGCTCGAACGCCCTGTACTGAACCGTGCCGCGGAAGCCTTCGGCCGTCGGCAGGCGCAGGCTCATGCCGTACGCCGCGTCCTCGTCGTCGATGCCTTCCTTGTCGCTTTGCTGGTACCAGACGTCGGCCTCGAGCGAGCGTCCGCCCGGCAGCCGCGTGTTGCGATACAGAAAGTCCGCGCCGGCGAGCGAGTTGTCGCCGTTGCCCGTGGGATTGCCTTCGGTCGTGATGACGCCGACGTTGGACTCGCGAAGCACGCCGCGCTTCGCCCTGACCACAGACAGGTTGTCTGAAGCGACCGTGCCGAACGCGTCCTGCCGGATCGACAGTGCGCCGAGCTCCCAGCGCCCGACGCGGCCGCTGATCTTTCCGCCGTACTCGAGGTCGACGACCTCGCCGCCCTGGCTCAGGCCGATGCGCCGCGAGAAGAACGGCCGGCCGTTCTGCGACAGCGCGTTGAGCCCCGGGATCTGCGACTGACGCTGCCCGCCGATGCCGCCGAACTCGAAGATATCGGCCTCCCGCAGAAAGAAATCGCGCTTCTCCGGAAAGAAGAGCCCGAACCGGGTGAGGTTCACCTGCCGGTCGTCTACCTCGGTCGCCGAGAAGTCGGTGTTGATCGTCAGCGACGCGTTCATCTGCGGCGTGAGCCGGTATGCAAGATCGAGCGATGGCTCGATGTCCGACTCGGTCGAGCCGCTCGCGAATACCTTGCGGTTCGTCGCGGCCGCGGAGGGCACCACCTCGAGGCCGATGCCCTGCCGGAGCCCCTCGAAGCCGACGGCGAGCCCCGACACGGAAGGGTTGTATGCGCGGTTGCGCGAGACCCAGGCGATGATCTCGTTCTTGCGCACGACGGTGCGCGAGAAATTCAGCCCCCACGTGTCCGTCGTGGGGTCGAAGGAAATCGACTTGAACGGTATTTCGATCTCGGCGGTCCAGCCGTCCTCGAACCGCCCCGCGGCCGCGTCGAATATCGTGTCCCAGTCGCCGTAGAACTCCGTGACGTTACGATAGAGCCCGTCGGCACGGACGCCGTTCGGATTGAGCCCGAAGAAGTAGCCGCTGCGGCGGTCGTTGAAGGGGTCGATCGTGACGTAGAACCGATCGTCCTGACCGATGTTGTCGTTCTGGCGCAGGTTCCTCGCGGTGATCAGCTCCGGGTCCGTGTCGTAGAGCCGCGCCGCGACGTACAGCGCGTCGTCGTCGTAGAGGATCAGGACCTCGGTCCGCTCGTAAGGCTCGGCATATTCGATCGGGCTGACCTGGTGCAGGTCGTCGACGACGGCCGCGGCGGCCCAGGCATCGTCGCCGAGGTCGCCGTCGATGACCGGCGGCGTGGCCGTGCGCACGACCCGCACGCTCTTCTGGTCGACGGCGGACAACGGCGCGCCTTCCTGCGCGGCCGCGGTCCCCGCGGCGACGCACAGCAGCGCGCCGCAGATCGCTAGCTTCAAAGACATTCCCCCTCGACCCCCCGAGGCTCTGCCATCCCCGATCGGGGAGCGCAAACATTACCAATCTATGGCGCGGGATGCGCGGCGGTTGCCGCAATAGAGGAAGAAAGTCGTACCTTCAAAAAAGAACGCCGGCGTGAAGCCGGCGTTCATCGGGGGCGGATGACGCGGGATCAGCGCGTGCGGCGCCGGCGGCGAAGCAGGCCGAGGCCGGCGAGACCGAATCCGAGCATCCCGAGCGTGCCGGGCTCGGGCACCGAGCTGCTCGGAAGGGCAAACTCGAACGCGGCCTGAGTGGACAGGAAGCGAACCTGGTCGAACAGCTCGTTCGGCTCGAAACTGAACGACAGAAGCGCTACTTGCTCGTAATTCGACGGCGATCCGCCGAGGCCGAACAGGTTGACGATATCCGTGCCGGTCCACGACCCCACCGAGGCTGCGCCGTTGAAAAACTGGATCGTGTTGTACGAGTCGATGGAGCCCCACAACAGCGAGAAGGCGCTTTGTGCCGTATCGAACGTCAGATTGGCCGGCGACGGGGCGCCGTCGCCGACGCTGTCCACGGCACCGACCGAGAAGTAGGTCTGGGTCCCGAGCAGCGGCGTGTTGTTGAAAGGCGACTGGTAGACGCCGTTTTCGTTTCCGGGCGGCGGCGTGACCAGCGGGTCGACATCCCAGCTTGCTCCGGTCGGCGTCGTGCCGTCGTAGTGGCCAGCGTAGATGTCGGCATCGTTCCCGGCTCCCTGCGTGGAGCTGTCGATCAGTGAAATGGTCACGGCCTGCGCGTCGAGCGACACCGCGAGGGCCAGGAGGCCGAGCCACGGGAAACTGCGGGTAATGGGCGTGTGCGTCATTATTTTTTCCGGTCTTTTCAGCGACGGACCGAGAGGGTGCACGACACGTGCCAGAACCAGAATTGCTGACAGCTCAAGGACTTGAGGCGCACGCGGGTGTCATGGTGTAAGAGCGGCCGACACTTCGCCGCCTGCCCGCGGCCGCGGATCCTCGTCTTCAGATCTCGCTGCCGACGCCTCTGTAAGCCGCCGCGCGCCGTTGCTCGTAATCGCGAGCGGCGCCGGCGACCGGCCCGCTGCTGCCCGTCTCGATCCAGCGCCTGATCCTTCCCGCATCGCCGAGCGGACTGCGCGTTCCGAACGAGTCGAGCAGGATCATCGTGACGGGGCGGCCGCCGACCGTCGCGACCATGACGAGGCAGCGTCCCGCTTCGTCCAGATAGCCGGTCTTGCTGAGCACGACGTTCCAGCGATCGCCCCGTGTCAGCGCGTTGGTGTTGCCGTAGTTGAGAGCATAGGACGGCGAGCGGAAGCTTACCGTGTACTCGGCCGTGCTCGAGTAGTCGCGGATCGGCTGGTACTCCAGGGCGGCCCGCGCCATCCTGGCCAGATCCGAGGCCGTGGAACGATTGAGCGGGGAGAGCCCGCTCGAATCGACGAAGCGCGTCTGCGTCATGCCGAGCTCGCGGGCTTTGTCGTTCATTGCGGCGATGAAGGCCTGCTTGCCGCCCGGGTAGTGCGTCGCGAGCACGTGGCAGGCGAGATTCTCGGACGACATCAGCGCGATGCGCAGCAGATCGCCGCGCGTGGCCTGCGAGCCGATCCGCAGACGCGAGTAGGCGTTGTTCTCCGGCGGCGTGTCGTGGTCCACGATCGTCAGCCATTCCGTCAACGGCTGCTCCGCGTCGAGGATCACCATCGCGGTCATCAGCTTCGTGATGGAGGCGATCGGAACCGCGACGTCGGGGTGCTTTTCGAACAGCGTGGCGCCCGTGTCGAGGTCCGCGATGACGGCATGCACGGACGCGAGCTCGAGGGCGCCCGCGTCGCCGCCGCTGACCGGCGACACCTGCGCGTGCGAAAAGGACGTGATTGCGAGCAGAAACGACGCCGCCAGCACGTGCTTCATGCCTTGCGACCCTCCCGGTTGTTGATTTGGTGCGGATCTTCGCACAGGAGGCGCTCGCGTGTCCGCGTGAACGGTCGCGAACGGCGACGCTCGCCGTCGGGTGCCTCGCGGCGGCCGG
The DNA here is from genome assembly GCA_016927175.1 of Gammaproteobacteria bacterium. Taxonomy (GTDB): domain Bacteria; phylum Pseudomonadota; class Gammaproteobacteria; order Steroidobacterales; family Rariloculaceae; genus ZC4RG20. Next base: position 10,197 of record JAFGNC010000568.1, read on the forward strand.
TGCGTCGTCCGGCGTCCTGTCGAGCGTATTGTTCGGCGTGAGCCCGGCCGATCCCGTCGGTATCGGCGGGGCCGTGTCGCTCGTGCTCGGTGTGGCGCTCGCGGCGGGCATCATGGCCGCCCGGCCCGCCATGCGCGCCGATCCGAGCACGACGCTGCGTTACGAATAGGTGCGCACTCCATTTCGAGACGGCGGTCGAGGCCGGTCGGTCGGCCTCGACCGCGCATGTTTGCGGGTCCTATACTCCCCGCTATATTCCTGCGGGCATCCGGCAACGCAGAAGAAGCATGGGGAGGCGTCCGATGAACCAGCAAGCGCTTGCGCAAATCCTGATCGTCACGGCGAGCGCGGGGCTCGCGGCCTGCTCGGGACCCGAGGGCGCGGCCGAGGCGGAGGCCGGCGGAGGCGCGGCGACCGCAGCCGCGCAGGAGCCACAGACGTCATTCACATATCCGGACGGTTCCCCGCACCCCGTGACGCCGTGGGGCGATCCCGATCTGCAGGGCATGTGGCCCATCATGCACCTGTTCTCGACGCGGCTGCAGCGCGATCCCAAGTACGGCGATCGCCGCTTCCTGAACGACGAGGAGTGGGCGGAAGCGCAGGCGGTCCTGCAGCGCCGAGAGGAGCGCTACCGCAACGAGATCGACAGCAACAAGATGGGCATGGGTCATTGGGCCGAGACGACGACCCGCGTCGAGGCGGCCCGGCTCACGTCGCTGATCTCCTATCCGCCCGACGGTCAGATCCCGGCGCTGACGGCCCGCGGTGAGGAGCTCGTCCCTCAGTTCCGCAGCGACGACACGCACGACGTCTTCGATTCCCCGGCGGACTTCGATGCGTGGGACCGCTGCATCACGCGCGGATTGCCTTCATCGATGCTGCCGTTCAACTACAACAACGGCATTCAGATCATCCAGTCGCCCGGCTACGTCGTCATCAACCTGGAGATGATCCACGAGGCGCGCATCGTGCCGGTCGACGACAGGCCGCCGCTCGATTCCGACATCAAGCAGTGGCTCGGCGAGTCGCGCGGTTACTGGGACGGCGCGACGCTCGTCGTCGAGACGACGAACTTCAACGGCAAGGTCGGCATGACCAACGTCGGGATACCGGGCTCGCCGCGCCGCGATACGCCGACGACGACGGGCATGAAGGTCACCGAGCGGTTCACGCGGGTCGCCGATGATCAGATCGATTACGAGATGACGATCGAGGATCCGGAGGTCATGACCGACAAGTGGACCGTCAGCTATCCGATGTTCCTCGATCCGGAATACGAGTTCTTCGAGTACGCCTGCCACGAGGGCAACACGGCGGTGCGCAACTTCATCGAGACCTCGCGCTATGAGCGGGGCCTGACGCCGTCGGGCCAGCCGAGGGAGTAGAGCCCGGGGCGGCTGGCGGTTTCCGGCTGGTAGGTCGGCGCGGCGGCGTATCCGGGCGGAGCCGCGAGCCGCAGCCGCGCCTGCTGCATTCATGCCGCGGCCGCTCGGCATCGGGGGCTCATACCCCTCGATAGGCGGCGTCCGTCCGCCGGGCGCCGGCTGATCCCACGTCTGCGGCGCGTCGGTTGCCGGCGACAGAGCGGCTGGTCGCGGCTTGTCCCGGCACGGTTCTTGCTGCTTTTCAGGCTACTACAACTACAACATGCCTGAAGAACGATACCAATGCGCTCACCATCTTCCGCGGAACGTTTCTGCGTTCTGTTCGCAGTTCTTGCAACCCTCGTAAGCGCTCCGGCCTTCGCCGACCTCGTTTTCACGAGCGAGCCGCCGACGACCGCCACGGTCGGGCAGCCGTACTCGTACACGATGACGGCGGCCGACGTTCCCGATGACGAGGAGGACGACGACGGCATCGACATCGACATCGATCTGGATGGGCGCATCCGTTTCATCGCGCGAGCCCTGCCCCCGTGGCTCGAGTTCGACGGCAACGACACGATTTTCGGGACGCCCGGTCCGGACGATGTCGGACGGCACCGCGTCAGGCTTCGCGCCAGATCGGGCCGCGACTCGGCCGATCAGGAGTTTTTCATCACCGTCGCCGCGGCGAGCGGTCCGCCGCCGCAGGGAGCGGACCTCGCGGCATCGGTCAGCGTGGCGCCGAACCCGGTGACCGTCGGCGACGCCGCGGCCTGGTCCGTGACAGTGCGCAACAACTCGGACACCGACGTCGCGAATGCGGTGCTCGAGACCGTCTTCTCGGGCGATGCGACCTTCCGGATCGAAGACGTCGACGACGAATCCTGCGCCATCGAGCCGCGGGGCGAGAATACCGCCGTGACCTGCCGCTGGTCGCCGCTCGCCGGAGGCGCGTCGAGGTCGGCAGACGTGGTCGGCAGCGCGAGCAGCGCCGGCGATATCAGCGCCACAGCGACTGCGTCGATTGCCGACTCGAGCCCCACGGATCCGAACCCCGACAACAACGAGGCGAGGATCGTGCTGAGCGTGACCGAGGCGCAGGGCCAGGCGCCGGCCCAGGAGCTCGCGGCGCCCGGCGCCGCCGCGGTTGCCGTGGCGGACTTCGACGGCGACGCGCGCGACGACGTCGCCGTCGCGACCGGCGCGGGCGAGCCGACGCTCGTGTTCCTGAACGATCCGGATGGCGGCGCGTCTTCCCCGCTGACTGCCACGCCGATCAGCGCCGGCGACGACGCTCTTGCCGGCACCGGTATCGCGGCCGGCGACCTCGACGGCGACGGCTTCGTCGACATCGTCATCGCGAACGCCGACGGCCCGAACCAGATCCTGTTCAACAACGGCTCGGCGAGCCTCGAGGCGACGACGCTCGACGGCCCTGCGGATGCCTCGGCGGGCGGCAGCCGGGACGTTGCGATCGCGGACGTCGACGGCGACTCGCTGCCCGACATCGTGTTCGCGAACGACGGCGCGGGCAGCGTGTATCGCAATCTCGGCGGCCGAAGCTTCGCGGCCGAGAACGTCGACGCCCGATCGAGCGCCGCGGTCACCGCGGCCGATCTGCTCGGCGACGGCAATCCGGAGATCGTTTTCGCGAACAGCGATCGGAATGCTGAAGTTCATGGCCGCAGTGATGGAAGCTGGTCGAGTCTCGCGACCCTCGAGACGGGGCCCGCGGCGGCCGTCGCAGCCGCCGACGTCGACGCGGACGGCGATGCCGACCTCGCCTTCGGGCGCGCCGCAGCGGATCTGGTGCTGTCGAACGCGTCCGCGAGCTCGCCGGCTTTTTCCGTGGCGGATCAGCTCGGTGAATCTGCGACGGCCGCGGTGCTGATGGAGGATTTCGACGGGGACGGCCGTAACGACGTCGCGTCGATCGGCGCATCCGGCGCTCACCGACTCTATTCGAATGACGGCGCAGCGGAGCCGACGTTCTCCGCCCGGAGCGCCGGGTTCTCGGGCAGGGCCGCGGCCGACGCGGCGGCGGGGCTGTTCGACGACGGTAACGCGCTCGACGTCGCCGTGGTCGGCAGCGACGTGCTTGCCGTCTTCCTGAACATCGGCGGTCCGGACTCGGGCGGAGGCTCGCGCGGAGCGCCGACGCTGACAGTGAACGGCGAGTCGACGGTGATTCTCACGGTCGGCGACACGTACGAGGATGCCGGGGCGACGGCATCGGACGACGTCGACGGCGACCTGACGGAGCAGATTCTCGTCGACAATCCCGTCGACACGAGCCTGATCGGCCGCTACAGCGTGACCTACGAGGTCGTGGACAGCGACGGCAACCTCGCAACGGCGACGCGCACCGTCGAGGTCCAGGCGCGCACGCCTACCGGCGGCGGCGGTGGCGGCGCCGCGGGTGTCGCGCTGCTGCTGTTGGGCGTGTGCGGAATCGCGGCGCGCCGAAACAAGGCGCGCCGCGC